>NZ_DATBUP010000231.1:0-38739 GCF_036515995.1 Pedomonas sp.
CCCTGGGGAATGTGATTGGCTACCAGCGTCGGGATGCCGATACCGAGGTTCACGTAGTAGCCGTCCCTTAGTTCCTTGGCGGCACGGGCGGCCATTTCATCGCGGGTCCAAGCCATCAGTCAGTCTCCCTCGGACGGGTGGTGCGTTTCTCGATCCGCTTTTCATTGATGGTCGATTTGATGATACGGTCGACGTAGATGCCCGGAGTATGAATGCAGTCCGGATCGAACGTGCCCGCGGGCACGATTTCCTCGACCTCAACAATCGTGAGCCTGGCCGCCGTTGCCATGTTCGGGTTAAAATTGCGGGCGGTCCTGCGAAACATCAGATTTCCAGCCGGATCGGCGCGCCAGGCCTTGATGATGGTCAGGTCCGCCCGCAGCCAGGTCTCGCGAACGTAAAGTTCTCCGTCGAACTCATCTACTGGCTTTCCTTCTGCCACCACGGTGCCGACGCCGGTTCTGGTGTAAAATGCCGGAATGCCTGCACCACCTGCCCGGATGCGTTCCGCCAGCGTGCCTTGCGGATTTAGCTCCAGCTCCAGCTTGCCATCGAGATAAAGTTGCTCGAACAGCTTATTCTCGCCAACATAGCTGGAGATCATCTTGCGGATCTGACCGTTGTTCAGCAGCAGCCACAGGCCAAAGCCGTCAGCGCCACAGTTATTGGAAATGACGGTCAGGTCTTTAACGCCTGCGTCCCGGATAGCAGGGATAAGGCTCTCGGGATTCCCGGACAGGCCAAACCCACCTGACATTATTGTCATGCCGTCGAACAGAACGCCGTCGAGCGCAGATTCAGGCGATGGATAGATCTTATTGGGCATTGAAAAGATCTCCAGATCTACATCATCGGACGCAAGTGAGCGAGCAGATGACACGCAGCTGTTTAATGCCGCTAATAGGGGAATTTGCACGAGGCGTGCGGAAACGAGCTGGGATTGTCAGGCTCATCCCAGATCGCCGCCTGCAACCGGCAGAACGCTGCCGGTGATATATGACGCCTCGTGCGATGCCAGGAACAGGATTGGCCCGACCTGCTCGTCAATAGTTGCGTAGCGCTTGACGAACGTGCTGTCGGTTACCTGCTTGACCACCTGGGTCATCCACGCCTGCTCATCGGGAGTGTCGCCCTCAGAATTGCGCGGAATGCGCCGGGGCGGCGCCTCCGTCCCTCCAGGCGCAGTTGCGACAACACGAATGCCGCGATGCGCCACTTCCATGGCAAGGCTCTGGGTGATGGCATTCACTCCACCCTTGGCCGCCGAATAGGGAACCCGGTGTATGCCGCGGGTGGCATTGGAGGACACGTTCACAATTGTCCCGGCGCCTGCCGCCAGCATAGGCGGCAACACGGCTCGGCAACACCATAGTGTAGGCAACAACGAGCGGCGGATCTCAGCCTCGATCTGAGCCGGCTCGAAGGCTTCATAGGGGCGCATTCGTATTGCACCGCCCACATTATTGATGAGGATATCCACCCGGCCGAAGCGGTCGAGCGCAGCGCTGACCGCCTGCTCTGCGCCCTCGAAGGTCTCAAGGTCCGCATGGATGGCAAGCGCGTCGCCGCCGATCTCTGCTGCAACCTCGGCAAGCATGGCAGCCCGGTCAACCAGCACGACCGAAGCACCCTCCGCCGCAGCTCGCCGGGCGACCCCCGCGCCAATGCCTTGGGCAGCGCCGGTGACTATCATGACCTTGCCTGAGAATCTGCCCGCAAACGTCATGCCGCCACCGCTGAGGTTTTTGCTGGCAAGAATTTCTCAACGTAGAAGTTCGCAATTGTCACGCCACAGGCATCCAGATGCTGGCGTACGGCATCGACCATTTGCGGCGGGCCGCAGAGGTAAATGTCGGCATCACCGCCATTCAGCTGCTCTGTGCCGAAGTGGTCGGTAACAAAGCCCTTGAGCGGGTGGTTGTTGCCCGGTGCCGAGCAGGTCGTTGCAAAGGTGAAGCCCGGAATATGGGCTGCCAGGTCTTCCAGGCGATCCACCTCCACAAGGTCCACTTCCTCATGGACGCCGTAGATCAGGTGAATGGGATGAGCGCAGGTGCCGCTTGCAGCCAAAGTCTCGAGCATGGAGAGCAGAGGCGCCACCCCCGTGCCACCACCCAGCATCAGGATCGGCCGCTGTGGCGTGCGCAGATAGAAGCTTCCAAGGGGGCCATGCAGGGTAATGCGATCGCCCGGGCCCGCTCGCTCGTCGAGATAGATGCCCATTGCTCCGTCCGGCACATTTCGGATGAGGAAGGTGGCGACCTCTGTTCCCGGCGCGTTGCTGAAGGAATAGGAGCGGGATACGCCTGCAAGGCCCGGAATGTCCATGTTGACATACTGGCCCGGGAGGAATTCGGGCAATGCTTCGTCCACCGCCTTCAGCGACAGGCGCACACGATTGGCGGACAGGCGCTCAACAGAGACCACTTCCGACAGCACCGGCTTTTCCGCAACCTTGCAGGCTGTGGATGCAGCTGCAATGTCAATAACCATATCGCTCTGCGCCTGTGCCTGGCAGCAGAGTATGAAGCCCTTCTCCGCTTCGTCGTCGGTCAGGGCATCCTCGATGTAGAAGCCCGGCTCGTACTGGCCCGACTGACAGAAGGCCTTGCAGGTGCCGCAGGCACCATCACGGCAATCCAGCGGTACGTTTACGCCCTGCCGATACGCAGCATCCGCAATGTTCTCGTGCGCCTCGGCCGCGATGAAGCGGGTAACCCCGTCTTCAAAATTGAGTGCAACCCGATGACTCATGGTTCTGTTCTCCCCAAGACCGTTTCAGGCCTCAGCGACGTCAGATATGGTAGACGTCGATGACGTGGTGGATGTAATCGTTCTTCAGGATCACCTTCTTTGCAGTGATCAGCGGCACCTCGCCCGAGATATCGAGCGTGTAGAAGGCCGTGCCAAAGTAGCTGTCCAGCGCCTTGTAGCGGTAGCTCAAGGTCAGCCAGTTGAACCGCAGCTGCACCTTGCTTGCGTCCTGCGACAGTATCTCGACATTCGAAATGTTGTGCGATGTGCGCGGCTCGGGCGTGCTGGCACTGGAGCGCTCGGTCTTGATCCTAAAGACGCGATCTTCCAGACCGCTACGATTGGCATAATAGATCAGGGAGATCTCCGTCTGGGGATCCTCGGTCAGAGTGTCTTGGTCGTCCCAGGCGGGCATCCAGAAGCTGGCCTGCGGCGAATAGAAGGTCAGCCAGTCGTCCCACTTCTTATCGTCCAGAGCACGAGCCTCAGCGAAAAGGAAATTTTCGGCATCGACACGGGTAAAGGTCATGCCTTGGTCTCCTTCGCCAGAGCCGTGCGCAAGGTATCTGCCCAGTACTGATGCTGAATCGGATACAGGCCTTCATCTTCTGTGCGCACGCCGGAGCGCTTTGGGCTAAGGCCGATTGCCTGCGCCCGCTCATCCGGGCCTTCAATCCAGTGAGTGGCGCCACGGCACATATCGTTCCAGCGCATGGCACGGCCCTGATAGCCTTGCTGGCATGAGCGGAATTCTTCCAGGTCGTCGGGCGTCGCCATACCGCTGGCGTTGAAGAAATCCTCGTACTGACGGATACGATGTGCACGCTCCGCGGCGGGTTCATTTTTCGGCGCGATGCAATAAATCGTCACTTCCGTCTTGTCGACGGACAGCGGCCGAAGCACGCGGATCTGCGAACTGAACTGGTCCATCAGGTAAAGGTTCGGGTACAGGCACAGATTGCGCAGGTTCTCCACCATCCATTCCGCCTTGGCTTCCCCGTGGGCCTCCTTCAGCGCTTCCAGCCGGTTGTAAACGGGCCGGCTCGTCGGATCAGCCCAACGGGTCCACAGCACCATGTGGCCGTGATCGAAGGAATAGAAGCCGCCAGGTTGCTTCGCCCAGCTGGAAGCATCCATCGCCTTGACCGTATCTTCGCCCGCCGTCTTGCGACGGTTGGTGGTAGCCACGTAATTCCAGTGAACTGCGCTCACATGGTAGCCGTCGGCACCATTTTCCGCCTGCAGCTTCCAGTTGCCATCAAATACGTAGGTGGAGGAGCCACGCAGAACTCCCAGCCCATCTGGCGCCTGATCCACGATCATGTCGATGATCTTGGCGGCCTCGCCCAGGAACTCCGCCAACGGCTTTACGTCCGGATTGAGGCTGCCAAAGAGAAAGCCACGGTAGTTTTCGAACCGGGCGACCTTCTTCAGGTCGTGCGATCCGTCGGCATTGAACTGCTCAGGATATCCTGCTCCCTGAGGATCCTTCACCTTCAGAAGCTTGCCGGAGTTGCTGAAAGTCCACCCGTGGAACGGACAGGTATAGGTTGCCTTGCGCCCGCGCTTGTGGCGGCAAAGCATGGCTCCGCGATGGCTGCAGGCATTGATGAAGGCGTTCAGTTCGCCGTTCTTATCCCGAGCGATGAAGATGGGCTGGCGGCCCATCCAGGTCGTGAAGAAGTCGTTCTTTTCGGGAACCTGGCTCTCGTGAGCGAGATAAATCCAGTTTCCCTCGAAGATGTGCTCCATCTCCAGCTGAAACAAATCAGGATCGGTGAAGATGCTTCGGTCGCAGCGATAAACGCCGTTGGAAGGGTCCTCGACCAAAGCCTCGTTGATGCGTGTGATAATTGATTCACTCATGCGATTCACCCTGCAGCGCGGGGACGAGCCGACGCATGCTCTTCCTGTTTGGAAGACGCTGCGTGCAGCATGATATCGAACTGGATTTCGACGTGCTCACCAGAAACACTGCAACGTTCGGCCAGCGCACCGCCGGTCAGGCGCTTCACCGGCGGGACCAGTTCATCACGGGTGGCATATGCAAAATCATCGTGCAGGTACGGGTCGCCATCAATATTGATCTGCGTCGTCAGATGGCGCTTGTTCTCTGCCGACACGAAGTAATGGACATGAGCAGGGCGGTTGCCATGACGACCGATGTTCTTGAGGATCGTCTCGGTCGATCCGCCCTCAGGGCAGGCGTAACCAACCGGCAGAGTCGTTCGGGTCACATAGCGTCCATCGGCATCGGTAAAGATGGTACGGCGCAGGTTGAATTCACTCTGGGTGGTGTCGAAGTAGGAATAGTTTCCGAGCGAGTTGGCGTGCCAGATCTCGACCTTGGCGCCCTCAATCGGAGCGCCATTCACATCCCGCACCTGACCGTGCAAAATCAGGGTATCGACCTTGCCTTCCTCGCTGCCGTCGTCCATGCGGGCATACCCAACGCTTTCCGGTGCGCCGGCAACATAGAGAGGCCCTTCGATGGTACGCGGCGTTCCGCCGGTCAGACCAGCGGCGGCATCGGCCGCATCCGCGCGGATGTCAAGGAAGCGCTCCAGCCCGAGGCCAGCAGCCCACAGGCCAAATTCGGCTGAACCTCGGGCAGCAAAGTTGAGTGCCTGCCAGACTTCATCGTCGGAAATATTGAAGTCCTCGATGGTGGCAAACAGGTCCCCGACGATGCGGCGCACGATTGCCTTTAGTCGGGCATCGCCCGCCTGTTGGTCCAGGCCGGAAAGTTTATCGAGCAGGATCTGTACTTCCTGCGTTTTAACAAGCTTGACAGTCATTTTTCTCTCCTCACACGACGCAGTTTTTGTTTTTCTTTTTGGTCGCGAACGACAGGCCCTCCTGCGGAGGGGACTTTGAATCATCTAGCGATCGTCCTCGCGTATGGAGGACGGGTGACGGCACAACGGCTGCGTTGAAATTTCCATGTACGGAAACAGCGGCAGGGTGCTCACAAGGTCATGCAGCTCCTGAGCGTTCTCCACATCAAAGATGCTGATGTTGGAATACTGCCCGGCAATGCGCCAAAGGTGACGCCACTTGCCCTGGCGCTGCAGTTCCTGAGCTCGGGCGCGCTCGACGCGTTTCAGCTCGTCGGCCCTTATGGGGTCGAGATCGTGGGGGATGCGGACATCCATGCGAACATGAAACAACATGGTTCAGGCTCCGGTTGTGGCGGCGGCAACGCCGCCATGAAAGGATCTGTGACTGGCGTCGCGGCGAAAAAAGGCTACGCGATCCATGTCCAGCGAGACGCCGAGACCCGGCCCGCCGGGGATTTGGAGGGAAAAATCGACGTAGCGGAGCGGTTCGGTGAGAACCTCCTCCGTCACGAGCAACGGCCCGAAGAGCTCGGTTTGGAATGCCACGCGCGGAAAGGTTGAGAACACATGTGCCGACGCCGCTGTCGCAATGCCCACTTCCAGCATGGTGCCGCCGTAAAGCCCAATTCCGGCAGCATCGGCAATGGCACCGACCTTGCAAGCCGCGTGCAAGCCCCCGGACTGCTGGATCTTGACGGCAAAGACGTCGGCGGCGGCATTGGCAGCGTAATCAAAGGCGCTGTATGGGCCGGTCAGCGCCTCGTCTGCCATGAGTGGAACAGTGAACCTCTGGGCCAGTCGAGCCATGGCGGCACGGGAGAATGCGGGAATAGGCTGCTCGACCAGATCGCAACCGGCGTCTTCAAGCATGGCAATGCCTTTGGCAGCCATGGCCTCGTCCCACGCCTGGTTGACGTCGACGCGCACGCTTGCCCGGTCGCCCAATGCCTTCTTGATCGCGGCGACGTGGGCCACGTCGTCTTCAACCCGGCGTTTGCCGATCTTCAGCTTGAAAATATTGTGACGTCGCAGATCGAGCATGCGCTCGGCCTCGTCAATATCCTTGGCCGTATTGCCGCTTGCCAGGGTCCAGGCGACGGGAAGGGTGTCGCGGCGGCGCCCTCCGAGCAGCTCAGAGATAGGGACGCCAAGGCGTTGGCCCAGAGCATCCAGCAGGGCCGTCTCAACGGCGCACTTGGCGAAATGATTGCCGACAATCGCTTTGCCCAGAGCATCCATCACCACAGCGGGGCGGGAAGCGTCCGCTCCGATCAGGAGCGGCCGGAAATAGGTATTGATTGCAAGCTGGATGCCTTCAGGGCTTTCCGGGCCGTAGCTGAGGCCGCCGATCGTGGTGGCCTCCCCCGTTCCAACGGTGCCGTCCGAACAGCGCAGCTGTACGAAGAGCGCGGTTTGGCGCATCATCGTCGCCATCGACAGCACGTGCGGGCGAATGGTTGGGAGATCAACCATGAAGGTATCAACGGACTCGACTTTGATCATTATCAACCCTGCGCTTGCTGCGATATGGCTTAAATCCGAAGTTACGATTTGATGACAGCCTTGAGAAATGCTAAGTGGGTCCGAGAACATACCTTAAAGGTATAGTAAATGGATATTCGCCAGCTTCGCTATTTCCTCGCCGTTGCAACCGAGCGGAACTTCAGCCGTGCGGCCGAGCGGCTCCACATGGCGCAACCACCGCTGAGCAGGCAGATTCAGCAGCTTGAACAGGAGGTCGGAGCCGAGCTGTTTGACAGGGGTAGCCGACCAATGGCTCTGACCGAAGCAGGGCGTCTGTTCTATGAGCATGCCATTCAGGTCACCCGGCGCATGGACGAGCTGAAGGAGTCCATGCGATCCTACATCAACGCCAGCCGGCCTCGTTTTGTGGTGGGGTTTGTTCCCTCGGTCCTCTATGCCCGGCTGCCTGATATTATTCGGGAGTTCCGACGGGCCGCGCCTGATATAGATCTCCGCCTGATCGAAATGATGAGCATGGAACAGATTTCGGCCCTGAAGGAAGGCCGTGTCGATGCTGCTTTCGGCCGTGTTCGGTTCGATGATCCAGCCGTGGAGCGCAGAGTCCTTCGTGAGGAACGCCTGGTCGCAGCTCTTCCGATTGGCCATCGTCTGCTCGCCGGCGAACGCCCGATCGATCTCGCCGATTTTACCGGTGAGCCGCTAATCGTTTACCCGCGTGAGCCGCGGCCCAGCTATGCGGACCAGGTACTCTCCCTGTTAAGGGATCAGGGCGTCATGCCGTCGGCAGTGCATGAGGTTCGTGAGCTGCAAACGGCCCTGGGACTGGTCGCGGCCGAAGACGGCATTTGCATTGTTCCGGCCTCTGTTCACATGATGGGGCGGCGTGACATTATTTTCCGCGAACTTGCGCAGAAAGCGTCGTCGCCGATAATTCTCAGCCATCGGCGTGGCGACACCTCCCCTTCCCTCGTCATCCTGACCGAGGTCTTGGCGCGGCTCTACGCCAGCTGGGGCTGGGCCGTTCCACCCGGGCTTGTTCCTTCTGCCAGGGCCTAGAGCCCGGCACGCCTGCAGCAGAAATTTCAACGAAAATATGGCCGGTAAATGCAGGTGAAAAATTACCTGCACTTACCGGCCGGAGTCGGTTGCGGCGGTTGCAAAATGACGGCGGTGAGCTTTACCGAAGCTCGATCGTCACACCGCCGATTTTTACATTCTTCAGGGGATAGCCCTGCTCGGCATTCTCCGGATAACGGCCACCTGCAGAGCCCGTGTCGATGCCAACGTCAAAGGTCTCGTTGATGGAATAGTAAGCAGGAGGAGACACCGGAACGGTGTCAGATGCGACTGCCTTGCCATTGGCCAGCAGGCTGAGCTTGCCCCCCTTGGCATAACCTCCGCCATCATACTTGAAATCGACCTGGAGTTTATGTCTGCCCGCAGGCAACGGATCAGCGCCCACAAGATGAACTTGGGCGGCGTCGAATACGCGGTAGCTGAAGACCGGGCGGCGCTGCGCATCCAGATAGAGCGACCAACCGGCGGAAACCCCGCCGATGGTCGCGACCACGCCTTCCGCTCCGTCCTTCACCTCCACATCCGCCAGCAGCGACCAGGAGCGGTTGGAGGTATGCGGAATGACAGGCTCCGGAATTCCGATTGCCCCTTCATGGTAAGTGGCCCGGGTAACACCGCGTGCAAGATCGGGAAGCTTGGACTTATCCAGGCTCTGTCCCGAAAGCGGCAGAAGCTGGTTGGCCTCAGCCTCCTTCATGAAGGTGGCCTGAAGTTCGGCCAGCTTCTCCGGATACCTCGCAGCCAGATTGTTCGCCTGCGAGAAGTCCGAGCGCAGATCGTACAGCTCCCAGATGTCGTCTTCGATCTTTTTATTGCCCAGGGTGAAAGCCTGCCACGGATAACGGGCATGAAACGCAGAGGCCATCCAGCCGTCCTGATAGATCGAGCGGTGTCCGAACACCTCGAAATACTGTGTTCGATGCTGCTCGGGCGCCTTGGGCTGATCGAACGTATAGGTCAGGCTGGTGCCGCTGATGGGCTTCTGAGCAACGCCATTGACCTCTGCCGGCATCTCGATGCCGACCGCATCCAGAATGGTCGGCATGATGTCGTTCACGTGCCCGAACTGGCTGCGCAGGCCGCCCTTGTCACGGATGCGCTTGGGCCAGGTGATCACCATGGGATTGCGCGTGGCGCCAAGGTGCGAGGCGACGGTTTTCGTCCACTGGAAGGGCGCGTTGGTCGCCCAGGCCCAGGCAGAGTTGATATGGCCATAGCTGTCCGGTCCGCCGAACCGCTCTACACCGGCAAATTTGGCAGCCTCGGGTTCGGGAAGACCTGTCAGGGCTCCCATATAGTTGAGACTGCCGCCAAGTCCGCCCTCGGCGCTCGCCCCGTTGTCTCCGACGATATAGACGAAGACGGTGTTGTCGAACTGTCCGCTGTCCTTCAGTGCCTGCACGAGACGGCCGACCTGGGCGTCCGTATGCTCAAGGAACGCTGCATACACTTCCATGAGACGCGAGGAGAATTTCTTCTGCTCAGGCGTCAGGCTGTCCCAAGCCGGCATGGCATCAGGCCGTGGTGTCAGCTGGGTGTTGGCCGGTATGACGCCAAGCTTCTTCTGACGCGCGAAGATCTCCTCGCGCAGCTTGTCCCATCCCTGATCGAACTTGCGGCGATAACGATCCTGCCAGCTGTCCGGCACCTGAATGGGGGCGTGAATTCCGCCCGTCGAGAAGTAAAGGAAGAACGGCTTGTCGGGCGTAACTGACTTGATTGTGCGCATCCAGGCGATGCTGCGCTCTGCCAGGTCCTCGGTGAGGTGATAATCCTTGCCGGGCCGGCGGAACACGGGCGTCGTACCATCGAACAGGGAAGGCTCGAACTGGTCGGTTTCACCGCCGTGGAATCCATAGAATTTCTCGAAGCCCTGCCCGGTTGGCCAGCGATCAAATGGCCCGCTGGGCGACAGTTCCCAGTCAGGCGTCTGGTGCCACTTGCCGAAAACCGCCGTGCTGTAACCGTTCTGGCGCAGAACCTCGGCAATCGTGGCCGTATCTTTCTTCTGAAAGCCCGCATACCCGGGCCGGCTGTCCGCCGAGTTCATGACCGAGCCAATGCCGGCAAGGTGGGGATTGCGCCCGGTCAGCAGGGAAGCGCGCGTCGGCGAACAGATGCCGGTCGTATGGAAGCGGTTATACCGCAGGCCTTCGCGGGCGAGCTCTTCCAGCGCAGGTGTTGCAACCGGCCCGCCAAACGTGCTGGCCGCACCAAAGCCGACGTCATCGAGCAGCACCACAACGACGTTGGGAGCATTGGCTGGCGCCTTGCGCTGAAATTCCTCAGTGATTGCGGCGCTTGCAGCTGCCGAAGTGGCAGACACCGGTGCGACCGTTGTTGCAACAGCTGCCAGCGCAATGGCCGACACGCCCACACGTACCAGTTTCATGACTTCCCCTCCCCAACCAAAGTCAACTTTCAACGACGAACAGGATAGTGACCGGAGATGGCCAAACTTGTGCAGCATCAGTGCTGTGCTCGCTTGTCCAGCCATCTCCGCCATCCAAACAGACCACCCGCACACTGCCGCAGACAGTCTGGTATCATTGCTGTATTTCCGGCGGGTGCCAATCCGCCGGAAATGCTAGCCCGCTCAATACTCGAACGTCAGCTCCAGGCCATAGGTGCGGGGCTCGCCGTAGAAAGCGGCCGGCAGCCCGCCGTTGCCGTGGAAAACATAGTATTCCTTGTCAGTGAGGTTCTTGCCGTAGGCCGAGAGACGCCAATTGCCGACGCCAACCGGAATGTCGGCCAGCGTCAGGCGGACGTCCAGCAGGCTGTAGTCACCGACAATGTAGCGACTGTCGATCGTGGAAGTGTGCTTCTTGTCCTGGAAGAAGTAATCGGCGTAAGCCGTCAATGTGCCGATCGGCGTTTCCGGGAACTGATACTGGAGGCTCAGCGCCACCGTATGCTTCGGCGCTTCAATGAAGCTGTAGCGATCGGCAATATCGTTGCCCTGGAGATCGAGGATCTCATCGAAGCTGGGGTCAAGGTAGGCGTAGCTGATACCCACCGTCATACCCGGAGCAGGGCGCGCCGTCAGATCGACCTCGACACCCTTGATGGTCGCCTTGCCCGCGTTGAAGGTGTCGGTCACCGCAGTCGAGATCTGCATGTTGGTCTGCATGTCCTTGTACTTGGACATGAAAGCCGCAACGTTCATGCGCAAACGATTGTCAAGCCAGCTGGATTTCAGGCCAATTTCGAACGCATCGAGCGTTTCCTCGCCGAAGCCTTCGCTGAAACGCTGAATTGAGCTGGCGCGCACGTTGAAGCCGCCGGTCTTGTAGCCGCGCGCCCATTTGCCATAGACGTTCACATCATCGCTGACATCATAGCCAACAACGAGGCCAGGGCTGACGTTGGAGTTGGTCTGGTCGCCATTGCCTTGCGGCAGGATCGTCGGCGTACCTCCGGCAGGCACCACCGCTTGATCAAGCGTTGCCTTGCGTTCGTCACGCGACCAGCGCAGGCTGGGGGTGACATACAGACCTTCAGCAAAAGCCGGGCGGAATGTCGCCTGACCATACAGCGCATAGGCCTTGTTGTCGATTGTGACCGTGCGCTCGGTCCGAGGCTGGCCAACAATTGTGCTGAAGTCGAAAGAGTCGGCGCTTTCATCGAAATAGTAAGCGCCGAAGACGTAGTTCAGCCGGCTATCCAGTGCGTCGCCAATGAGCTGCAGTTCCTGGCTGAACTGCTTTTGGTCTTGATCGAAGTTGGTGTCGACAACCGGGAATGGCCCAAGCACGCCGGTCAGGTACTTCTGGTACGTCTCAACGCTCAGCTTGCGGTACCCGGTGATGGATTTCAAAGTCACGCTGTCCGACGCTTCCCAGCTTGCCGTCAGATTGTGGCCCTGTGCCGTCACATCATTTGCGCGCAGGTCACGCTCGAACGGCGACCCTTCTGACGGACGGTTGCCCTTGAGCGGATAGAAGGGAACGTGCGCGATGAAGCCCGGCGTGTCATTCATGTCCGAGCGATCGTAGCTGTAGCGAATGTCGAGCGTGTCCGTCGGGCTCCAGCGTACCGCCCCACGGTAGGCGTCGCGGCGTTGATCGCCAAAGCGCTTCTTGCCCGTGCCCAGATTCTCGACGAATCCATTCTTTTGCGAGTGCAGATAGGCGAGTTCAACCGCCAGTGTATCGCCGACAGGAATGTTTACGCGGGTGCGCGAGCGGAACTGGTCGTAATTTCCATAGGCCAAGGTCTGCTTGAAACCGAACTCGCCGAGATCGGGCGCTTTGGTAATGTAGTTGATCGCACCGCCCGTGGCATTGCGGCCGTAAAGCGAGCCTTGCGGACCGCGCAGCACTTCGATGCGCTCCAGTTCGGCCACTTCTGCGGACAGACCCTGGTTTCGCGCAATGTAAACGCCGTCCAGGTAAACGGCGACGCTGGGATCTGTCGTAATCTGGTCGTCATTGTTACCGACACCGCGGATGAAGACGCGGGCAGTGGATGCACTGTTGGGGTGCGGCGCCACCTGCAGCGCGGGCACTTCGGTGCGCAGATCATTGATATCCATGATGCCGCGGTTCTCAAGGTCGGCCGCTGTCATGGCCGCCATGGAAATAGGCGTATCCTGAAGGCTTTCAGCTCGCTTCTGCGCGGTGACGACGATCTCCTCGAGGCCGTACCCGCCGGACGAGGCCGCATCAGCTGCGTTCGCCTCCGAATTCTGCGCATATGCGGACATGGTCGGCATGGCTGCCGTGGTCAGCAACGCGACAATATAAGCGACCGGACTGGATGACACGATTTTCTCCCCTGTTAAGGGCCGCATTCATGCGACGGCCCTTTGTTGTTGTTGAGTTGCTTATGGTTGTTTGGTTTGCCGGGCGGTTACTTTGCCCTTGCGGCTGCTGCAGCCACCGCCGGGGTATGGATGGCGACCTTGCGGATCTCTCCGCTGAAGCGGCCCTCGCCCTCGTAGTCGCTCGTGACGGGCGTTGCTCCATCAAAGCCGATGTCGAGAGTGTCCGTCATCTCCACCAGGCGGACGACCGTCTGTTCGATGCGGCCCTGCCCCACTTCGCGACCGTTGATGCTGATACGCATGAGGCCGCCCTTGCCCGGCCCCTCCGAGGCAAAGTCATAGCGCACCGTTGCCGCACCTGCGGGTACGCGCTCGCCGCCTTCCACGCGGAAGGTCCGCGCGGGCTGGTTGGCGCCTGCCATGGTGACGACGGGCTTGCCGTCCTTCAGGTAGAAACTCCACCCTGCGTGCTTGCCGCCGAGCGCCGCCAGTACGCCATCAGCAGCGCCGGCTTGCGTTTCAATCTCAGCCTCAAGGCTGAAGTTGCCGACCAGCCGCGGCGCCACCTCGACCGGCAGGGAGATGTCCTTGCCCCAGTAGACGTAGGTCGGCCGCGGCTTTGCACCGAGCGCGATAGCGCCGGCAAAGCGCGGCAAATCGAGCCGATCATCGAACGGGAAGACATTGTTGCGCTCGGCTTCCTTGTCGAACAGCGCCTTCAACTCGGCAAGCTTCTCAGGATGAGAGGCCGCAAGGTTCCGGGCCTGGCTGAAATCCTGGTCAATGTTGTAGAGTTCCCACTCGTAGTCCTCGGGCGTGCCCTCGAACTTCGGCAGGTCTGTGCGCCATGAGACCCGGCGCGGTGTCGTGCCGGCCCACCAGCCGTCGTGATAGATGCCGCGATTACCCAACATCTCGAAGTACTGGGTGCGGCGCTGGCCCGGAACCGTCGGCGCCTTGAAGCTGTAGCTCATGCTGATGCCGTCAATCGGCTTCTGCTTAATGCCGTTTACCTCGGTCGGCGCGGGCAGACCGGCCGCTTCCAAAATAGTGGGCGCGATGTCGACCAGATGGTGGAACTGCGGGCGAACGCCCCGCTCCTTGATCTGCGCGGGCCAGGACACGACGAGGCCGTTGCGCACGCCGCCCAGATGGGAGGCGTAGGATTTGGTCCATTTGAACGGCGCGCTTGTCGCCCAGGCCCAGCCTGCCGCCCAGTTCTGCGTGGTCTCCGGTCCGCCGAGTTCGTCGATCCTGGCGAGAAGTTCGTCCTCGGTCTCGACCACGTTGTTGGCGAAGCCGCCCATCGGGTTGGTATGGCCGAACAGAGAGCCTTCGGCCGATGCGCCGTTGTCGCCTTCAATAAACAGAACGAGCGTGTTTTCCAGCTCTCCGGTGCGCTCGAGTTCGTCAATCAGGCGGCCGAACTGGTCATCCTGATACGCCAGCATGGCAGCGGCCACTTCCATCATGCGCGCGCTGGTCTTGCGGCGCGCATCGGAAATCGTGCTCCATGCAGGAATGGTATCAGGGCGAGGCGGCAGCACGGTGTTGGCGGGAATGACGCCCAGCTTCTTCTGTCGGACGAAGCTCTCTTCGCGCACCTTGTCCCAGCCATGGTCGAACTTTCCACGAAACTTCTCGATCCACGGTTTTGGAGCCTGATGCGGCGCATGCAGCGAGCCGGTGGCCAGGTACATGAAGAACGGCTTGTCCGGTGCAGCCGCCTGCTGGTTGTGCACCCAGCGGATCGCATCATCGACCAGCATTTCATCCAGCAT
This sequence comes from Pedomonas sp., assembly GCF_036515995.1. Classification (NCBI taxonomy): domain Bacteria; kingdom Pseudomonadati; phylum Pseudomonadota; class Alphaproteobacteria; order Sphingomonadales; family Pedomonadaceae; genus Pedomonas; species Pedomonas sp. Next base: position 14,706 of record NZ_DATBUP010000231.1, read on the forward strand.
CTTGCCCTCCGGGGCCTTGACCGGAGTGATGCCACGATAGAGCGCGGGGGTGAACTGGTCGGTTTCGGCGGCCACGAAACCATAGAAATACTCAAAGCCCAGCCCCGTCGGCCATTGGTCGAACGGACCGGCCGGAGAGGTTGCACCTGGCTGCACGTTGTGATGCTTGCCGAACATTGCGGTGTTGTAGCCGCCTTGCTTCAGCACCTCCGCAACCGTGGCCGTGCTCTTCGGAATGATGCCAGTGTAGCCGGGGTAGCCCGCTGCAAGGTCGGTCACGATGCCCGAACCCGCAGCGTGGTGGTTGCGCCCCGTCAGCAGTGCCGCGCGTGTGGGCGAGCACATGGCGGTGGTATGGAAGCGGTTGTACTTGAGGCCCCGCTCCGCAAGCCGGTCCAGATTGGGCGTGGGGATCGGACCGCCAAACGTGGAGGCAGCACCAAAGCCGACATCATCCGTCAGGATCACGAGCACGTTGGGCGCACCCTTGGGCGCGCTGATCGGCTTGGGGATGGCGGGCACCGAGTCGGCGTAGGTGCGGCCAATCTTTCCGGTAAAAGGCTGGTCCGGCCGCGGCAGCACCGAGCCGTTGGAGACGCCGCCATTACCGGCCGTTGCCAGCGCCTGGCCGCCGCTTGCCGCCAATAGCGAGCAAAGCGCAAGCGCGACCACCGAAGCCGAGCTTCCTGACCTCATCGATTCCCTCCCCCCTTGAGTGCATGGCTTTATGCATGCGCATATTGTACGGTAAATTATCGTACATTCTCATAGTGTCAAGCTGGATCATTCGCCAGATGCGTAGTCCGTGCAGGTGCGCCTCAACGGTGCTGGGAGGTGCCCTGTCCTGGTTGACAGGCGCAATCCGGACACGCAAAAGAGCGTGCACGCCTTTTGCATCAGGAGCTTGTCACAGATGTCCGCAACTGCCGCTGAACGCATTCTGGCGGTTGCCCGACAGCAGTTTCTCACCTTGGGGTTTGAGAAATGCAGCATGGACAGTGTGGCCAGGAGCGCACGCGTCAGCAAGCAAAGCCTCTATGAGCTCTACCCGACCAAGCGGGACCTGTTCACCAGGGTGGTGCGGGACACGGCCCGCTCGACACGCGACGAGATTGCGCTGGTAACAGTAGACGACAGGGCACCGGAAGCCATTCTGCGTGACTTTCTGATGAGCTATTTTTCGGGCTTCGTCACCGTTGAGAACCTGGGCATCTATCGTGCCACTCTGATGGCGGGGCGCTGTTTCCCGGATCTGGCGGACGAATTGCATCGCTACCGTGTATCAGGCGGCCAGGCACTTACGAATTATCTCGCCGAGCTGGACAGAAAGGGCGTGATCCGCACAAATGCCCCGGCGGATCTTCATCGCCGCCTTGGAAGTACTTCCATCGAGGGTACGCGCTATCTGCTGGGAGCCCCGATACCGTCCCATGAAGATCGGGAAGCAACGGTAGACCGCATTATCACCCTCTATCTTCAGGGTTACCGCGCTGGTGGAGGTTGGCCTCAGCCAGTGCGGGCAAAACCACTGGAATTTCCGGCACCCAACCTGCAGACAACCGGCGCTTCACTGCGCCTGCCGCAGCAGCGGCTGGATGCCCTGCTGGAAGCAGCGAGCACCGAGTTCCTGGTGCAAGGCTTTCGAGGCGCAAATGTGACACGCATCGTCTCATCGGTTGGCGTAAGCCCGGCGACGGTTTACCGCCAGTTCGGAGACAAGCGCGGCCTGTTCCAGCGTGCCGTGCTGCACGTTGGCACATCGCTGTGGAGCGACGATGCACCTGCTCCTGCTCAAGGCAAGACGCTGGAGGAGTCCCTGCGCCTTCTGGCACGCTGGACGCTCGACCGGCATATCACTCCTCGGGGTGTGGCGCTGCAACGCCTGCTGATCACGGAGGCCGAAGAATTCCCGGACATGGCGCGTTGGATATATGATTTCATGCTCGACAGACCAGCGCGTGAATTGCACGCTCGCTTGCAAAGGTTTGGCGAACCCCTGCCTGATGCCACTGCGACACGTGCGTTCCACACCATGGCGACCTACGGTGTCCGCTTCATCATGGGCGCGGAGTCACCAGATGACGACACCCGCACAACGCTGGCCAAAGACTGCGTCGAACTCTTTTTGCACGGTTGTGGACGCTAGATTGTGTCCTTCCTGCGCATAGAAAATCGCTATCAGCAGTTAAATTGATCGACAAGGAGGTGCCGGCCTCCCCGCCTCGTCTGCTGCGGAAATACAACCGGCATTTCGGGCAGGTTAGCGTGAATACGCTTAAGCTCGGCCTGTAGAATGATCCAAAAAGCGGTTCATGCGTTAGTGACCCGGCCGTTGAAAAACGGGCGCGAAACAATCTTGCGCAGCCAGCAGGATCAGAGGGGAAAACCACATGTGCGTCAGGGCTGGGGATATTCAAAGAGGAATTGCTCACACCCTGCAATTCGTATAGTCGGCTCGCCGGCTTAATCGTCAGGACAACAGGGTAGACGAGCGGTGACCCGCTGAGGGAGCTGATACCCAGGTTGGGAAAGTAAAACGCGTGCGCATCAAGACACTACTCTGCTCGACATCTGCAATGATGCTGGGCTTTTCCGCCGCCACGGTTTGGGCGCAGACGACCGATACGCAAACCGGCGAAAGCGCTCAGGCATCCAGCAGCGAAATTATCGTTACGGGACTTCGCTACAGCCTTCAGTCGGCACAGCAGATCAAGAAGAATTCCGACCAGATCATCGATGCCATCGTCGCCGAAGATATCGGCAAGCTTCCTGACGTGACGGCCTCCGCCGCCCTTGCGCGCGTTACGGGCGTACAGGTCAGCCGCGGCGCCGGTGAAGCTGCACAGGTGCAGATCCGCGGACTTCCGGATATCAGCACGACCTATAATGGCCGTGAGATCTTCACCGCCGAGAACCGCTTTGTTGCCATTCAGGACTTCCCGGCTGGAGGCGTCGCCGCTCTTGAAGTCTACAAGTCCAGCACGGCCAACCTGATCGAACCGGGCATCGGCGGTCAGGTGAACGTCCGCTCGCGGCGTCCCTTCGATTTCGATGAACTGGAGGTCTCCGGCTCGCTCACCGGCCTCCTGTCCGAACAGTCGCAGAACTATGACTGGAACGGCAATCTGCTCGTCAGCAGCCGGTGGGATACCGGCGTCGGCGAGATTGGCGCTCTCGTCAATTTCGCCATGACCAATATCAACTTTCTTGATGCGACGCGGGAGAACGATCGCTTCATGGACATGACGCCGGACGGATTTGTCCGTCCGAACGGTCAGGGTATTTTCTATGGCCGGGGCGATCGCTGGCGGCCCTCGGTCAATGCCGCCATTCAATGGCGGCCAACCGCAGATCTTGAATTCTATGTGGATGGCCTGTTCCAGGGCTACCGCGGGCACGACAGCAACCACTGGCTCTTTGTGCCGACGTTCGGTGACACCCAGTACAGCAACGTCGTGTTGCGAGAAGACGGCCGCACGATCCGCAGCGCCACGATCACCAATGCGGCAACACCGGATGGCTTTGATGAATTCCGCGACGCCCGCACGAACACCTACCAGATTGCCGGCGGCGTTGTCTTCACGCCGGGTCCACTGAGGGTTGTCGCCGACATCGCCTACACCGACAGTACGTTCACCGAGAAGCAGGCCAACGTCGACTACGCCTTCACCCGCTCACCGGTGCGAAACGTCAATTTTGACGTTCAAAACGGTGCTGGCGGCGGCACCTTCGACTTCCTCGACTTTAATGCCGCCGATCCGAACAACTACCTCCTGCGCGGGCTTTATGACCGCGTTCACGAGGGGGCGGGTGCTGATATCCAGGCCCGACTTGATCTGGAATATGAAACTGACTTGAGCTGGCTCTCGTCCATTCAGGTTGGCGCACGTTTCAACGATCGCAATGCATCGCGTAACAGCGGCACGCGCTATGCGGGCCTTCTGGGACTGGGGATGGGCTACTCTGAGCTGCCTGTCACTATCGCCCCCATCGGCCGGGGCTTCCGCTACGACAACCTGCAGCCAGAAACCCAATTCGTCGGCCCCACGTTCGACAGCGTCTTCGGCAATCTGGATGCGTTGCGGTCGATCGCCGGCTTTCCTGCCGGCTCGCCCGAGTTCAATCCGCTGGAAGCGTTCAATGCCAACGAGAAGGCATACGCCATCTACGCCCAGCTGAAGTATGCGTTCGACATCGGTCTTCCCGTGGACGGCACGATCGGTCTGCGCGCGGTGCGCACCGAGACGTCCCTGAACGGCACGCTGCGCGACGTGACCACGGGCGCAGACGTCTTTAGCCCGGTTTCCGAGAGCAACGAGTATACCGACTATCTGCCCAACTTCAGTGCGCGTGTTGAGTTGACGCCTGATCTTCAGCTGCGCCTGGCCTATACGGAGACGCGCACCCGCCCGAACTTCGATCAGCTCAACCCTTCAACAACCCTCGATCCGCTTCCCGGCGTCTGCGTGACGGACCCGGCGGTGCCGGGCTCGGGGCCAGACAATGCGAACTGCATCCAGACGTCTTTCGGCGGCAACCCGAACCTCGCGCCGCTGGAGTCGAAGAACTACGACATTTCGCTGGAGTACTACTTCTCCGACACCGGCTCGTTCGCCGTGGCCGCGTTCCGCCGAGACACCAGCAATTTCATCTTCCGCGACATTGCCGACATCTCGGTCCCGAATGCGCCGGACCTGCGCACCAACACGCCGACGAATGGCGGCGACGGGCGCATGCAGGGTATCGAGGTGGCGTTCACCTCGTTCCTTGACTTTGCAGGCCTGCCCGACTGGGCGCGTGGTTTTGGCGTTCAGGCAAATTATACGTACATCGATGCGGCCACAGAACTGTCGCCTGACTTCCGGGCGAGACTTCCGGGCAAGCAGCCGGTACCGCTCGTCTCCAAGCACGCTTTCAATCTGGTTGGCATGTATGAGCGGGGTCCGGTCTCGGCCCGGCTTGCCTATAACTACCGGTCCAAGTTCGTCGTCGAATATCAGGACATTCAGGGCTTCCTGTCGCCGCTTTACCAGAAGCCGCTGGGGACGCTGGATTTCTCGACCTCGCTGACGCCGGCCGAGAACATCACCATCACCTTCGACGTTCAGAACATCCTGGGCCAGCCGATCAAGACCTACCGCGCTTACAACGCCGCGGGCGATACATACGACTTCCAGCGCAAGTACCTGGAGCGGGTCTACTCCGTGGGTGTTCGCTTCCGCTTCTGATGCGCCTGACACCGGCAGGGCGGTACGTGGGAACTCACCTTCCGCCCTGCACCGGCTACACCGCTTCAAGTTTCGCTGATTTCGTCCACCAGACCCCACTCAGGGACCGGCACATCGTCAGCGCCATGTAAGCGGTTCGCGGCCACCCGCTGCGGCGCGGCGTCAAATACAGGCTAGGTCCGAATCCGCGAAAACGAGGGGATCGCATCCCTGTGCAGACGTCGAGCCCGACGGTTGGTGTTCTCAACGGGTCCTTTTTGCCGTGGCAACTGAGGATCGCGGGCTCATTGCTGCATGCCAGGCCCGGCTTTGAGGCGCGGTCAGTCTATGATTCAGTGATGCGGTCGAACGCGATCGACTGGCAAGTCGCAGTAGGCGTGGGGTCAGGATGCGGACCAGGCTGCCCACGATCGGTCCCTAATACCGGTCATGTTCCGCAAGCGAGCCGTAAACGGCTCGTCCGGCCGACCGGCGTTGTCAGGTGCGCGTTCTCGTATCGCTTCCTGAACCGCAGAGGATCGTGTTTCAAAGAGTCAAATCCCCGGCTCTTCTACCTGAGCAACGCTTCTTAAGCATGGCGCCGAGGAAGCGCTGATCATGTCAGCCTCCCTGCACTGGGCGTGCGGCTGGATAAACGCTTTATCAAGACGTTTACCATTAAGCCCTACGAAGATTGGCACTGAATCCGATGCCGTCCTCTAGCTGGTTTGACATATGACAGTGTTTTGCATCCTGATCGACCTTTCGGCTTCGGCCGCGTCGACAGATGCGGCCTTGTCAACTTCGCTGGCTGCGGCATCGGGCGCGTTCCGTGCGCCTTGCCTTTGCGCCCCTGCCCCCTTTTGTTCCGGATCTGCGGTTGCATCATGAAACAGTTCCTCCTCCCCCTCGCCGCTGCCGCGCTTGCAGGCGCGGTCTCGCCCGCTGCTCTTGCGCAGAGCGCACCCGCCCCGGCGGTACGCGCCCAGTTGGTGGCGCGGCAGTACACCACGCTGTCAAGCGAGTTGCCCGCCCAGATCGAGGCGATCAACGTTCGTGAAGGCCGCAGCTTCAAGGCCGGTCAGGTTCTGGTTGCGCTCAATTGCAGCGTGCAGCAGGCGCAGCTGACCGAGGCCCGCGCCGCCCTCACTGCGGCGGAGAAAAAGAAGGCCGTCAATCAACGCCTGGTGGAACTGAACGCCGGCGGTAAGCTGGAAGCAGACCTTGCCGCGGCCGAGGCCGAGCAGGCCGCCGCCAAGCTGCGGCTTGCCCAAGCCATTGTGAGCAAGTGCACCATCCGCGCGCCGTTCTCGGGCCGGGTGGTCTCACAGCAGGCCCGGGCGCACCAGTATGTGCAGGCCGGCCAGCCGCTGCTGGAAATCCTCGACAATTCGGCGCTGGACGTGGAGTTCATTGCTCCTTCCAACTGGCTGGCCTGGATGAAGCCTGGACACGCCTTTACCGTCGTCATCGAGGAGACGGGGAAGAGCTACCCGGCCCAGCTCACCCGCGTTGGCGCGAAGGTCGATCCAGTCAGTCACTCGATCAAAGCGGTCGGCAAAATTCAGAGCCCGGCCCCTGAACTGGTGGCAGGCATGAGCGGCCGCGTCGTCATCAAACCGGCCAACCGGGCATCATGACCGGCGCGACTGCCAAGGCGCCTCCGTCCCCGATCTCGATACTGCTGGGACTGGCCGAGCGGGCACGGCGCGCGTCCAGCACGACCGAACTTGCGTTCATTATGGTCAACGAGACCCGCGGCCTGCTGTTCTACCGGCAAGCCGCGCTCTGGCTGAAGGACGGCGGGGTCAAGGCGCTCTCAGGCGTCTCGGAAGTGGACCGCTCGGCCCCATTCCTGCTCTGGCTGGAGTGGGCGTTCCGCCAGATCGGCCCAAGCACTGATGCACCGCGCATGGCCAATGCCGACGCCCTGCCCGATGCGGACCGGTCGGGCTGGCAGGAATGGCTGCCGCCCCATGCCCTCTGGGTGCAGCTGGCCGCGCCCGACGGCACCCGCTACGGCACGCTGATGCTGGCACGCGACGAAGCCTGGACGGAAGCGGAGGCATTGCTGCTGAACCAGTTGGCAGGAACCTACGGGCTGGCGTGGGGCTGGCTAACAAAGCCGCAACGCCGCTCCTGGAAAGAGAAGCTTCAGCAGGTGCCCCGCTGGAAATGGCTTTTAGCGTCTGGGGTTGCGCTATTTCTTTTGCTTCCCGTGCGCCTGTCCGTGCTGGCGCCGGCCGAGATTGTGGCGCGCACGCCTGCCGTTGTCCGCTCGCCCATCGAGGGCGTTGTCGAGAAGGTTCACGTCGAGCCGAACCAACCGGTGCGCAAAGGCCAGCCTCTGTTCTCGTTCGATGCAACGACGCTGCGCGGTCGTCTGGACGTGGCGCAGCGCGCGCTGCAAACCGAAACGGCAGACTATGAACGCACGGCCCAGCAGGCCTTCACCGACCCCAAGGCCAGCGCCCAGCTGGGCGTCATTCTGGGCCGCATCGAGGAGCGGCGCGCCGAAGTCGCCCAGCTTGATGCCTTGCTTGCGCGCAGTCAGGTGTTCGCGCCGCGCAGCGGCGTGGCCGTTCTCGACAGCCCATCGGAATGGGCGGGGCGCCCGGTTGTGGTGGGTGAAAAAGTCCTCTCAGTGGCGGACGAACGCGACACCGAGATCGAGGCGTGGCTGCCACCCGGCGATGTGATCGACCTTCCCAAAGGCGCGCCGGTGACGGTGTTCCTGAACGTGGACCCACTGAACGCCGTCTCCGCGCAGCTGCGTTACGTTGCCTATGAAGCGAGCCTGCGGCCCGATGGCAGCTACGCCCACCGGGTACGCGCTGTGATCCAGAAGGGAGAGGTAGATGCGGCGCTGCGGCTTGGCCTCAAGGGAACGGCCCGCCTCGACGGCAAACGGGTGCCGTTGATCTATTGGCTGCTGCGCCGACCGATGACGGTCGTGCGGCAGACCCTTGGCTGGTAGTCGCAGCGGTGGCCGACCCGCACACTCTACCGGGAGCGGGAGCGCTCAAGGCGCCCTGTCTCCAGCGTGTCCGAACCCAGACGCCACTCCAGCCGCTCAAGCTGGAGATCGTGCGAGGCATCTCGCAGCGAGGCATTCGGTTTGGCCGGCTCCGGGCGATCCGTGTCAGGTCTTGCGGGCGCGTCACGGGCGAGCGTTTTTTCCGTTGCCGCAGCCCTAACGGATGCCTCCGGCACCAGGGCGTTGCCGGACAGCATCACGGCAAGGGGCAGGCAGGCGCAGGCAAGAAGGGGCATGGCTCTGACTCCCATCGTTCTATGAAGGGAACCATTGGCGGCATCACCCGGTTCCCGGGAGGCGCCCGGTGACCGCCCTGCCGGTTCTGCGGGAGGACCTGAGCCTCCACCCCGGCCCGGCCGGGAAAGATGGCGCACCAACCTGGACCTTGCATGACCCGGTGCGTAACCGTTTCTTCCGCATCGGCTGGCAAGCCTTTGAAATGTTGGTGCGATGGGACCGTGGCACGGGCGACAGCGTTGCCGCCGCCGTCTCGGCCGAGACCACCCTTAGGCTCTCTGCCGAAGACGTTCTGGAACTGGCGGAGTTTCTGGCGGCCAATGAACTGATCCGCACGGCGCTGAGCCAGGACACCGAGCGCATGGTTCGCCGCGCCGAGACGCGGCGGGGCTCATGGTTCACGTGGCTCCTCCACCATTACCTGTTCTTCCGGGTGCCGCTCATCCGCCCCGACCGGTTTTTGAATGCTACGCAGCATCTGGTTGGATGGCTGGGAACCCGCGCCTTTTTCCTGGCAACGCTGGCTGCTCTTCTGCTCGGCCTCCTGCTGGTGCACCGTCAGTGGGACGAATTCACCGCCACGTTCATCGACACGATCAGCTGGGCTGGCCTTGCCTCCTACCTGACGGCCCTGACAGGCGTGAAGATCGTTCACGAGTTTGCCCATGCCTACACCGCCAAGCGGCTGGGTTGCCGCGTGCCAAGCATGGGTCTGGCGTTCATGGTGATGTGGCCGCTGCTTTACACGGACGTGAACGAAGCCTGGAAACTTCAGCAGAAAAAACAGAGGCTTTGGGTTGATGCTGCAGGCATCATGGCAGAGCTTGCAGTGGCGGCCTGGGCGACCTTGGCCTGGGCCTTCCTGCCGGAGGGGCCAGCACGGCAGACGGCCTTCATTCTGGCGACGACGACCTGGATCTCCTCGCTGGCGATCAACCTCAGTCCGTTCATGCGCTTCGACGGCTATTTCATTGTGATGGATGCCATTGAGATGCCGAACCTGCACCAGCGGGCGTTCGCCTTCGGCCGATGGTGGCTGCGCGAATTCCTGTTCGGGCTCGGCGAGCCCCAGCCGGAGCCGTGCTCGCGCGGTCGCGCGCGGGCCCTTGCCGCCTTCGCCTTCGGAGTATGGATCTACCGGTTGATCCTGTTTCTGGGTATTGCCGCGCTCGTCTATCATTTCTTCATCAAGGCCGTAGGCGTCGCCCTCTTCGTCGTTGAAATCGTGTGGTTTATTGCAATGCCAATCTGGTCGGAAATCAAAGCATGGCGCGCGCGCAAGGCCGCCATCCTGGAGCGCAGACGGTGGCGCTGGGCCATGGGCGCGGCAGTGGCCGCCTGCCTTGCGCTCGTCATTCCCTGGCGCACGCAGATCTCCGGGCCCGCAGTGCTGCGCGCGACGGACGTGATCGAGGTCTTTGCGCCCTTCTCGGCCCAGATTCATCGCGTGACGGTGGCAGAGGGACAAATGGCCGCCAAAGGGCAGGTGCTGATCGAACTGGCGACGCCGGATCTGGTTCACCGAATGGAGCAGGTACGCGCCCGGATCGACGCACAGAGCTATGCCCTCCAAACCGCCGGTCTCAATGAGGAATTCCGCCAGCGCTCCATGGTCTACCGTGAAGCGCTGGCACAGGCCGAGGCCGAACAGCGAGCGCTGGAGGCGGAAATGGCCCGGCTGACGCTGGTAGCCCCTAAGACGGGAGTTGTTGCCGACCTGCAGCCTGATCTTGCATCCGGCGTTTGGGTCTCTCCGCGCGAGCGGCTAGCGATCCTGCGCTCGCCTAATGCGGCAGTGGTCGAGGCTTATCTGCATGAAGACGACATTGACCGGATCGCCATCGGCCAATCCGCACGCTTCTTTCCTGACGCACCCGGCCGTGCGTCCGCCTCGGGCAAAGTCATTGCCGTTGATCGGACCGCAGTCTCGGCACTGGTCGATCCCGTGGTCAGCTCCGTTGCCGGCGGCCCGCTGCCCGCGCGCCAGTCAGGCGACAGTATTGTTCCGGAAGGCTCGGTCTACCGCGTGCGTGTGCGGCTGGACGAAGCCGTCGATGCGGGCCACATGCTGCGGGGGACACTGTCGATCAACGGCGAGGCGCGGAGTCCCCTCATGCGACTGGTTCGGTCCGTCGCGATCGTGCTTGTGCGGGAATGGGATGCCTGACCGGAATGCGCCTGTCCCTGTTTCATCTGGCGCTTTTGCGCTTTCAGCAAATGTTTTGCCCGGTTGAAGGGGCAAGGCACGGCATTTTGGCGGGACAAGCCCTCGATTTTCAGAGAACGAGCTTCCCAAAGCTTACTTTAATAATATCTTCTTGGTACATTGCTTGATGTTGCGAGGGCAGCCCGAGTGGATCGCACGACTGCGGACCCTGTCGCCGAACATTCCCCCGGTGCTACGACGGCATCGTTCCCTTACGTGGAAGCGCTGATAGAAAGTGAGCAGGCTAGGTTGTCCGCTTTGGTCGCCTATAACATTCCCGATGGTGCCCGAGACCCCGGCCTCGACGACACGATACAGCTTGCTGCCTCCATCTTTGAGGCGCCGATGTCAGCCATCTGCCTGGTTGCGGATGGTCAGCTCTGGTTTCCGGCTGAACTCGGCCTCGGTGTGCGTCAGGCCGTGCCCGCGCCGGGCGCCAACCTCGCGGCGCTGCTGCAGTCGGGCTTCTTCCTGACCCCCGATTCCGGCCAGTTCCCTTTAGCGCACGGCTTTCCGCTGCGTGCATATATACCCGACCTCCAGTTCTATGCAGGGGCGGCCATTCAGTCGCCCGCCGGCCTGCCGCTGGGTGTCCTGTGCGTGCTGGATACCAGACCACGGCCGGATGGCATCGACGAGCGCCGACTGGAGACGTTGCGTTTGCTGGCCGGACAGGTGACGACCCAGCTCGAGAAGCGGCGGCTGGAAGCGGCTCTTTTCAAGGCAGAGCAACGCCTCGATACCGTCTTCAACCAGGTCAGCGTCGGCATCCTGCAGCGTGACTTCAGTCATCGCGTTCTAATGGTGAATGAGCAGTTCTGCAAAGTGGTCGGGCGAAGCCCGGACGAACTGAGTGCGATCCCGATGTCCGCGTTCACACACCCGGACGATATGGAGTGGAGCCTGCGCGTGTTCGAAGAGCACAAGCAGGTCGGCAAGCCGTTCCAGATCGAAAAACGCTACGTGCGGCCGGACGGCAGCATTGTATGGTGCAACGTCAACGTCTCTTTCATCTGCGACGAGCATGGCAACCTGTCGTCGACCATCGCCATCATCGAGGACGTTACCGACCGGCGCGCCGCCGAACAGGAGATTCGGACCAGCAGGGAGCTGTTGCAGACCGTCATCGACAGTGTGCCCGAGACCATACTTGTAACCGGCCAGTCCGGACAGCTGGTTCTGGCCAACCGGGCGGCAGCAGAGCAACAGACGCTCCTGCCCGGTGTGAAGCACCCTGATCTCTTGCTGGGCCCAAGCCTGCTGGGACGCGACAGCGACAACCAGCGGGTGATGATGTCAGGGCAGCCGCTGGCATCGGATGATGTTGTCGAGATCCACGGCGAGCCGCGGGTGTTCCATAGCGTCAAGGTGCCATGGTTTCACGGCGGGGCGGTGGCCGGCGTCGTCACCGTGGCGCGGGATATCACCGACCGCAAGCGTGCCCTTGAGGCGCTGCGGGAGAGTGAGGCGCACTACCGCTACTCGGTCGAGCTGAACCCGCAGATTCCCTGGACCGCCCTGCCCGATGGCCGCATCGAGGAAGTCGGGCCGCAGTGGACCTCTCTCACGGGTGTAGACCCGGCCGAGGCATGCGGTCACGGATGGCTGAGCGCCTTGCATCCGGACGACGTTGATATGACCAAGGCGACATGGGAGCAGGCTGTGCAGTCCGGGAGCGCCTTCGACATGGAGTACCGGGTCTGCACGCGCGACGGAGGCTTCCGCTGGAGCCGGGCCCGCGCTGCCCCGCGCCGGGATGCCACCGGGGCCATCGTTCGCTGGTACGGCACTCTTGAGGACATTCACGAGCACAAGCTGGCGAACGAAGCCGTTCGGGCCAGCGAGGAGCAGCTTCAGCTGGCGATTGAAGCGGCGGGCATCGGCATTTGGGATCTGGATCTGACGACCGGCGCATTGCGCTGGTCAGAGCGTTTGCGCGCGCTTTTCTGCCTTGATGAGACCGCGCCGGAGGCAATCGAGACGGTAATGCCACTGGTGCATCCCGAAGACCGCAGTGAAACCGAGGCCATCCTGCGCGGCGGCGGATCTGACCCGGATGACAAGTTCCGCTCTTCCTTCCGACTGCGCCATGAAGACGACTGGCGCTGGATCGCGATCGATGGACATCGGCTTCGCGACCAGCGCGGCCAGCCCCGCCGCTTGATCCTGAGCATGCGCGACATCACCGAACGGCGCGTTGCGGACGAGCGCATCCGCTGGGCCGCGACGCACGACACTCTGACCGGCCTGCCCAACCGCACCCTGTTTCAGGAGCGGCTCGACGAAGCGATGGCGCGGGCTATGGCAGCCTCCGGACGGGTCGGCCTGTTGCTGCTGGATGTTGACGAGTTCAAGCGCATCAACGACACGCTCGGCCACGGTGCGGGGGATGCACTGCTGAAGGAATTGAGCGAGCGGCTCAAGGCGGTGGTGGACGACAACACTCTTGTGGCCCGCCTCGCCGGTGACGAATTCGTCATCCTGCTGGAGAATTTTGCCGGCGTTCCTGACGTGGAAGCAATTGCCCGGACCGCGCTTGAGCGGCTGCGCGAGCCGTTCCCCTACGAGGGGCATATTCTCGACTGCCGGGCGAGCATTGGAGCCAGCGTTTATCCCGACCATGCGAGCGATGCATCTGAGCTGTTCAAGTACGCCGACATCTCCCTGTACACAGCCAAGAAATCGGCGCGCGGCGGGCTGGAAGTGTTCAGACCGGAAATGCGGGCCGAAATGCAGCGCCGCGTTTCCATGCTCCACCTGGCCCGTGAAGCGCTGGAGAGCAACCAGATCTTCCCGTTCTATCAGCCCAAGGTTGATCTGAACTCCGGCGAGATTAAAGGCTTCGAGGCGCTGCTGCGCTGGCGGCACGGCTTCCAGGGCATCCAGCCACCGGGCATGATCTCCGCCGCGTTCGAGGAATTCGAGCTGGCCGTAGGCCTTGGCCAGCGGATGCTGAAGTGCGTGCTTCAGGACATGCGCTGCTGGCTCGACATGGGCATAGAGTTCGGCCATGTGGCCATCAACGCCTCCGCCGCCGAGTTCCGGCATAACAATTTTGCCGAACGGATTCTGGAGGGCCTGCGGGAGAGCCGCATTCCAAACAGCCGCCTCGAGCTGGAAGTCACCGAGACGGTGTTTCTGGGCGCGGGCGCCGACTACGTGGAGCGCGCGCTTAGAACCCTGAGCGCCGAGGGCATACGGATAGCGCTGGACGACTTCGGCACCGGCTATGCTTCCCTCAGCCATTTGAAGCAGTTCCCGGTCGACACCCTGAAGATCGACCGAAGCTTCGTACAGAACCTGGAGTCCAGCGCCAGCGACGCGGCGATTGCCAGCGCCGTTGCCAGCCTTGGCCGCAACCTTGGCATTGCCGTGGTTGCCGAAGGCATCGAAACCTCGGCACAGGCGGATTACCTGCGCTCGCAAGGGTGCAATATCGGCCAGGGGTATCTCTACGGCAAACCGATGCCCGCCAGCGACGTGGTGCGGCTGGTGCCCGGATGGGAGGCCCAGCTTTTCGTTGCCGATGCCGCAGCCAGACCGCCCAAGACCAAGAAAGCCTAATGCTGCCTGTTCAACTGGTTGCGGCTTCAAGTTAACAGTGAGGTTAATGCGCCATCACCACCGGGACGGGGCTGTTTGCGAGCACCTCTCGCGTCACGCCGCCCAGCAGGAGCTCCCTTGCCCGGCTATGGCCATAGGCTCCCATCACCAGGTAACTGGCCTGATAGGTTCGGGCGGCCTCAAGCAACGCGGCACTGATCGGCTGCCCGACATCCGGCAGGGCGATGACCTGCGCCTGCAGTCCGTGATGGGCCAGGTACTCCCGCGCCCGTTCTGCCTGTGCGTCGGTCTTCTCCCGGCCGATGGTCACGATGTAAATGGTGGGCGCGGCCTTCAGCAACTCAAGGCTGCCCCGGATCGCATGCCCGCACTGCGCGCTGCCGTCCCACGCGATCAACGCCGGCCCGCCCGCGTTGAACACTCCCTCGCCCGCCGGCACCGCCATCACCGGAACGGCAAGGCGCGATACGGCCTCGCCTGCCGAAAGGGCGCTTCCGTTGAGGACGGACGGCAGGCGGATCGCATTCAGCAGCACCAGATCAACCAGGCGGACCTGCTCCGCCAGAACGCGGCCGGGATCACCATCCAGTTGCCGGTAACTCCAACTGATCCCGCTCGGACCCAACCGGGTTTCCATGGCGGCGCGCAGGGTATCCTTGTGCCTTTGCGCCAGTACGGCCTTGCCCGCAAGAATGTCTGCCGAGCCGAACGGCTCGCTCGACATCAGGGGTACGGGCGAGGTGATTTGCACGCACTCGATATGCCCGCCGCAAACCCGCACAAGCTCCACCGCGACCCGGTAACGGGCCTCTGCCAGCGGATCGGTATCAATATAAAGAAGAAGGTCCATGGCTCAGGCTCCTGCGGGGGCGACCCCGCAGATACGGCGCGATCGTCGCCCGAGATGAACAGACCGCGTCACTGTCCCGAGGAGAAGCGCCGGCGGCCCCCTCGGTTCCAGTGCCTCAGACCATGACGGCAGGACCGGCTTCTGATGCAGGCCCCCATGCAATTGCAAGAACCACCGGATTCGCCGCCCGGCTGCTGGCTGCGGATCGGCGGCGACGTCCGAGGCAACGACAGCCGGGCATCTCCGCCTCGCAAAGCGCTCTGGATCATTGTCTCCGTTTATTGCAAACCTTGGGCAACAGTTCAGGAGTCAGATGATGAAGAAGCTCTCCGCCGCGGCCCTTCTCCTGCTCGCCGCCACCAGCTTGTCCGGCACGGCTCTCGCGCGTTCCCTTATCAGCCCCGAGCGACTGTCCCAGGATGTGAAGACCCTGGCCTCGGACGCGTTTCAGGGCCGGGCGCCGGGCACCGAGGGTGAGACGGTTACCATCGATTGGCTGGTAAAGCAGTTGCAGGGCATCGGCCTGGCCCCGGGCGGGCCGGATGGCGGCTGGACCCAGCAGGTACCGCTGGTGAAGACGCAGGTGAAGTCGGGTACCATGCAGGCCCGCCTGAATGGCGCGACAACGCCGCTGGTGCAGGGCCGCGAGATTTACGTCAGTACGGTGCGCCCGACCGATGAGGTGAAGATCGACACCGTGCCGATGGTGTTCGTCGGTTATGGCGTCAACGCCCCGGAACAAGGTTGGGATGACTTCAAGGGCGCGGACCTCAAGGGCAAGGTGGCGGTCTTCCTGGTCAACGACCCGGACTTCGAGGCTACCGCCGGCGACGATGCCGCCGGTGTGTTCGGCGATCGGCGCATGACCTACTATGGCCGCTGGACCTACAAGTTCGAGGAAGCCGCCCGCCGCGGGGCCATTGCGGCCCTGATCGTGCACGACACGCCGGGTGCGGGCTATGGGTGGGATACGGTGACGGCCCCGGGCGGGGAAAACTACGACATCGTGCGCGCCGACCCCAACGAGCGCATCCTCTTGCAGGGATGGCTGGAAGGTGCGACGGCCGAGAGACTCTTCGCCAGCGTCGGGCAGGACCTGGCAACACTGCGCGCCAAGGCCCGGAAGAAGGACTTCAAGCCGGTGCCTCTGGCGGGCATGACCTTCTCGGCAGATCTTGCCATCGACCAGACCCAGGTGATGAGCCACAACGTGCTGGCCAAGCTTCCCGGAGCCGAGCGCCCGGATGAGGTGATCCTTTATGGCGCACACTGGGATGCCTATGGCATCGGCGCGCCTGCAGCGGACGGCACCACCGTTCGCCCGGGCGCGAACGATGATGCTCTTGGCGTTGCCGGTCTTCTGGAGATCGCCCGCGCTTTCAAGGCGGGCCCCGCCCCGGCGCGCACGGTCGCCTTCGGCTTCTGGACCGCCGAGGAGCGCGGACTCTCCGGCTCCGAGGCCTACGCGCTCAGCCCCATGGCACCGGCCGGCAAGACGGTTGCCAACATCACGCTCGACATTCTGAATACCGGAGGCCCGGCCCGCGACGTGGTGCTGGTGGGCAACGGCCAGAACGAGCTGGAGGATGATCTTGCGCGTGCCGCAGCCGCGCAAGGCCGCACGGTGACGCCTGAGGCCCTGCCCGAGCGCGGTCTGTTCTACCGCGCCGACCACCTGTCGCTGGCGCGCCGGGGCGTGCCGACCCTGCTGTTCATGGCGATCAGCGGCGCGCCGGACCTGGTGAAGGGCGGACGCTCTGCCGGTGAGAAATGGCTGAAGGACTACATGGCCTGCTATCATCAGACCTGTGACCGCTGGACGCCGGATCTGGACTTCCGCGGCGCGGCCGACGACGTCTCTCTGGCCTATACGATCGGCCGGGATCTGGCCCAATCGGACCGCTGGCCGGAGTGGAAGCCGGGCTCCGAGTTCGGCCCCATCCGCGCACAAAGCCTTGGCAAGAAATAAGCCGGTTTTCTGAAAGCGTTCTGGGGAAGGTCAGGTCCGGCTCCCGGCCTCGCCTTCCCCTTGAACGTCCTTCTCGCGGCCAATACTGTTGAAAGCAGGAAAACAAGATTCGCCGACTAGCCCAGACGGCTCAGGACCGTTCCGCAGACATTGCTTGTGCAGGTTTGGCCCCATTTGGCTCTGCATACGGGCTCGGCGCAACGGGTGCGGCTTGGCCCCATCCGCCGCCGAGCGCCTTGAACAGGTCCACCTGTAGCGAGGCGAGCTGACGGTGCGTCTCCGCCTCGGCCAGGCGCACATCCGTGTAGGCTCGCTGCGCCACCAGCACATCGAGATAGGCGATCGATCCGCTTTTGTAGCGTGCTTCTGCCAGGCGGAATGCCTGCTCGGACCGGCTGCTCGCCTCGGCAAGCGCCGCGGCGCGCTCGTTCTGGCTCTGGAGCGTTGCCAGCACCTGCTCCACTTCCTTCAGGGCGGTCAGGACCGTGCCGTCGAAAGCTGCCAGTGAGGCTTGCGCCCGCGCCTCCGCCTGACGCACGCGCGCCCGGGCGACCGAGACGTTGGGGAAGTTCCAGGAGATCAGCGGCCCGAGCGAGAAGGTAAACCCGTCCCCGCCGCCGTTGATGTCGGCATAGCCGACCGTCCCGCCAAGACTGATGGTTGGATAAAGGTCGGCCGTGGCAACGCCGATGCGCGTTGCATCCGCCGCCATGCGCCGCTCCGCCGCCCGTACATCCGGCCGCCGGCGCAGGAGCCCCGCGCCATCGCCGACGGGCAGCGCAGCGCGAATGTCCGGCAGGCCGGTGCAGCTTGCCATGCTTTGGGGGATATCGGCCGGCTGGCGGCCGAGAAGCGCCGCCAATTCGAAAAGCGCCGTGCGCCGCTGCCCCTCGAGCGGTGGTACCACGGCACGGGCCTCGGCCACGATGGCCGCAGCCTGCTCCACGTCCAGGCGCGAGGCGGCACCGGCCCGGCGGCGCGTCTCGACGAGCCGGAGACTGTCTTCAGCAAGGGCCAGGGAGGAACGGGCGACCTCGACCAGTTCTGCATAAGCGCAGGCGTCGAGATACGCCCGCGTCGCCTCGGCCACCACCAGGACCTGGATCGCCTCCGCATCGGCCGCGGCCGCCTCGGCATCCAGGCGCGCCGCCTCTGCACCTCCCCGCAGCCGCCCGAACAGATCGGCTTCCCAGGCGACCGTCAGCCCTGCGTCATAGGACCAGCCTGCGTCATTCGACGCTGTCTGACCATTGGCCAGGCCCTCCCCGTAGCTGGCCCCACCGCTTGCCGTGGTTGCGGGACCGCGCCGGGCCCTCGCCTCGGACAGGACGGCGCGGGCGGCGTTCAGGTTCGCCCGCGCCACGCGCAGGTCCGTATTGGCGGCCAGAGCCTCTTCGATCACCGTGTTGAGGCCCGGGTCGTCATAAAGACGCCACCACCGGGCGAGCAGCGCCTCGTCGGCGGCAGCCTCACCGACAGTAGCTTTCCCGGCGGAAAAACCGACGAAAGGGCCAGCGACATGCGGGGCAATGCTGCTCCCCGGCTTGGAAACAGGCGTGCAGGCGGTCGTGAGGAGCAGAAGGGCAAGGGTGAGCCTAAGCATGGAATTCCTCCGCAGCGGCAAGCGCCTTGCCATGGACCTTGCCGGCGGCGGCCCGGTGATCCTGACCGATCAGGCTATAGATGGCAGGCAGAACAAAGAGCGTGAACAGGGTGCCGATCAGCATGCCCATGACAACGACAATACCGATGGAGAACCGGCTCGCTGCACCCGCGCCGTTGGCGAACAGCAGGGGCACGAGGCCGGCGACCATGGCGGCTGTCGTCATCAGGATCGGCCGGAGACGTACCGCCGCCGCCTTGCGGATCGCGGAACTGCGATCCATGCCCTCATCCTCCTGAATCTTGTTGGCAAAGCTGACCATGAGAATGCCGTGCTTGGAGATCAGCCCAATGAGGGTGACAAGTCCGATCTGGGTGTAGATGTTGAGGGTGGCATAGCCGAGATACAGGGGCACCAGCGCGCCGGAGATCGCCAACGGGACGGTCACCAGTATGACCACGGGATCTCGGAAGCTCTCGAACTGGGCGGCAAGCACCAGGAAGATGACAACCAGCGCGAACAGGAACGAGACCGTCAGACGATCGCCCTCGGTGACATACTGCCGGGAGTCCCCGAGCCAATCGATGCTGGCACCGGGCGGCAGCGGCTGAGATTGCAGGAACTCCACCGCCTGCCCCATGGTGACGCCCGGGGCCAGCACGGCCGAGAGCGTCGCCGAGTTCATCTGATTGAACTGAGGCAGCCGGTTGGCCTGCGAACGCATCTCGACACGCACCACCGTCGAGAGCGGGATGAGCTCGCCTGAACGGGCCCGGACATAGAACTGCCCGAGTTGATCCGGCGCAGTCCGGTCCTCACGCCGAACCTGGGTGATCACATCATAGGATCGGTCATGGTAATTGAACCGGTTGATGTAGTTCTCGCCGACCAGAACCGCGAGCGTGCTGGCAACCTCCTCCATCGTCACGCCCAGCTCATTGGCCTTTGCGCGATCGATCTCGATGCGCGCCTCTGGGCTGTCGAAAGCGAGGTCGCTGTCCACATAGACGAAGAATCCACTGCCCCAAGCGGCGGCCTTCAGCTTTTCCATGGCGGCATAGATGGCCGGGAAATCCTCCGGCGAGCGCAGCACCATCTGGACCGGCAGGCCGCCGGTCGAGGCAGGCAGCGGCGGCGCCTGAAAGGCGGTGGCGCTGATGCCCGTGATCTGTGCGCCCTGCGCATTGAGCAGAGCCTGGATATCATCGGTCGAGCGGGCCCGCTCTTCCCATTCGCTGAGGATGACGCCGCCGAAGCCGTTGTTCGGGCCGTCGGTGCCACTGTCGAACCAGCTGCTTTCATATTCGGGCAGAGCGCGGAACAGGCGCTCGACCTGATACGCAAAGCGTTCGGTGTAGCCAAGGCCGGCATACTGCGGCGCCTCGGTCTGCACGAAGACGTAGCCGTGGTCTTCAGGCGGGGCCAGCTCACGCTTGGCACCGGTAAAGAGAATGACAATGGCCACCATGATGCCGGCACCGAACAGCAGGATCGCCGGACGGGCCGCGAGTGCACGGCCCAACAGCCTGTCATAGCCGTCCGTAAGTCGGGCCATGACGTGCTCGATGCGATCCGCGAACCGGCTGCTGGCTTGCTGCGGACGCAACAGGACCGAGCTCATCATTGGCGACAGGGTCAGAGCAACGACCCCGGAGACAGCCACCGCTCCGGCCAGCGTCAGCGCGAACTCCCGGAACAGGGCGCCGGTGAGCCCGCCCATCAGGCCGATCGGCGCATAGACGGCGGCCAGGGTGACGGTCATGGCGATGACGGGTCCGACGATCTCGCGGGCGCCCTTCAAAGCCGCAGCAAAGGGGGTCATGCCCTCCTCGATGTGGCGGTGAATATTCTCGACAACGACGATGGCATCGTCGACGACCAGCCCGATGGCCAGCACCATGGCCAGAAGGGTGAGAAGATTGAGCGAGAAGCCGAATGCCAGCATCAGCGCCGCCGTGCCGATGAGCGACAGGGGAATGGTTACGACTGGGATGATCACCGCCCGCAGGGAGCCGAGGAACAGGAAGATCACCAGCACGACGATGATGACCGCCTCGATGAGGGTGCGGGTCACCTCATCGATCGAGGCGTGGACGAAGTGCGCCACGTCGAACTGGCTGAACACCTCGAGCGACGGCGGGGCGACACGCTCTATGCTGGGCAGCAGCGCCTTGACGTCGCGCACGATCTCGAGCGGATTGCCGTCGGGCGTCGGCTCGATCGCAATAGTTACGGAGCGACGGCCCTTGGTCATGGCGCTGACGTCGTAGTTCTGCCCGCCGATCTCGACGGTCGCCACGTCGCTCAGACGGACAAGACCGTCGCTTCCAGTCTTGATCACCATCCGCCGGAACTCCTCCACGCCGCGCAGGTCCGTGGCGGCCGTGATGTTGATCACGGTATCGGCGCCCTTGAGCTGGCCGGGGGCGGACTGGACGTTATTCGCCCGAAGAGCGGCCGCCACATCACTTGCGGTGAGGCCACGGGCCGCCAGTTGCCGGGGATCGAGCCAGACGCGCATGGCCAGCGTCTGCCCGCCGGAGATGTTGGCGGAGGCGACGCCCGGCACCGCGGTAATGAGCGGCTGGGCAACGCGGGCCGCGAAATCGGTGATTTCAGGAATGCTCATGGTGTCGCTGATGAAGGCGACATACTGAACCGCCGCTGCACCATCCGTGATCTTAGTGATCACGGGATCGTTGGCGCCTTCGGGCAACCGATATTTGATCTGCTGGATCTTGGCGAGGACCTCGGTCATCGCCCGGTCTGCGTCGGCATTGAGGACCAGTTTGGCTTTGACCTGGCTCTTGCCCGGGCTGGAAGTGGAGGTCAGATACTCGATGCCGTTGGCCGTGGCGATGGCTTGGGCAATGGGCGTCGTGACGAAGCCCTGCATCACCGATTGGGTTGCACCGGGAAAGCTGGTGTCGACAACGATCGTCGCACTCTCAAGGCCCGGATATTCGCGGACCTGAAGCTTGAGAAGGGCGCTGCCGCCAACCAGCAGCAGAAGAAGGCTGACGACGACCGACAGCACCGGTCGGCGAATGAAAAGATCCGTAAAAGACATGGCTCAGCCCTTCTTCTCGGTGCCGGCGATGGCAACCCTAGTCCCCGGCTGAAGCCGCAGCTGCCCCTCGGTGACGATGACATCGCCGGGCTTCAGCCCTCGGGCGATGACGACGGATTCGCCAATGCGTCTTCCGGCACGCACCGGCACGGGCGTTGCCACGCCATCCTTGACGAGCATGACGCTGTCGCCGGATGCAGAAGTCTGAAGCGCGGTTGCCGGGATGACGATACCGTTGGGTTCGGGCGGAAGCACGAGGCGGGCCGCGACATACATGCCGGGCCGCAGGGCCTCGCGCTCATTGTCCAGGATTGCCTGGACCGGAATGTTGCGGGTCTCGGCGCTGACCATAGGCTCGATGGCGGTGATACGAGCCGTGAACGTGCGGTCCGGCCAGGCATCAGCTACCACCTCGACGGCCTGCCCTTGGCGGAGCTTGGAAAACTCCTGCTGGGGCACGCTGAAGTTCACGTGCAGCTGGTCGAGCGCAACCAGCGAGGCAACCGGGTCGCCTGCATTCAGGTACTGACCCGGATGGACCCGGCGGATGCCGATCCGTCCCGAGAACGGCGCACGGACGGCTTTCTGGGCAATGCGGGCATCCAGCTGGCGGACAGCTGCAAGAGCCTGGTCATACTCCGCCTGTCTCTGGTCGAGAAGCGCATGTGGCTCGGCACCTGTCGGGGCCAATTCCTGAGAGCGTTTGAGTTGCAGGCGGGCGAACTCGGCCTTCGCCTTGGCGGCTTCGCGATCAGCGCGCTCCGGCGCGTCATCGAGCTGAACCAGCAGGTCGCCCTTCTGGACTTGGGTGCCGGCTGTGAAGCGAATGGCGACAATGCGACCGGCGCTCTCTGGGGCGAGCAGAACCTCGCGGACGGCCTCAAGCGTGCCAACCGTTTCCAGAGAGGCCGGAATGGACTCAGCCTGAACCGTTTTGGCCACCACCGGCATCGGAGGCAGTGGGAGCGGCTCTGCGCCGGCTGTGCGCAGATGCCGCCAGCCGCTAAGCGCGACAAACAGCAGACCGACGGCTATAAAGGCAAAAAGAAGCTTTTTGATCATGGAAGGATACCGTTGCGGGGGCGAATTAGAGCTCGAGCTATCCTGGCTGACCGCTATTTTGTCAAGTTTACGCTTGTTTAAATAGCGCGAACAGTGCTTCCATGTTCCGGCACTTGGGTATTTCAAAAGTAACAGGTCGTTAAAACCATGGCCCACGGCACGACAACCAACACAGTCACCGATCGCATCCTGATGCATCTGAAGACCCGCGGGGAGGCCAGTGCCGCCAATCTCGGTCAGTGTCTGGGGGTGACAAGCGAGGCCGTGCGCCAGCAACTGGTCAAGCTGGCAGCCGAAGGATTGGTAGAGCAGCGTTCCAGTGCGCAGGGGCGCGGGCGGCCGGTCCAACTGTGGCGGTTGACACGCGAGGGCAATCAACGATTTCCAGACACCCATGCCGAGCTGACGGTCAAGCTGCTCGAGACGATCCGCAGCACCTTGGGCGCTCCGGCCATGGATCTGCTCATCGGTGCGCGGGAACAGGAAACCCGCGCCCTGTATGAAGCCGCCGTGGCAGGTCTTGCCACCATCGAGGAGCGGCTCGAGCGCTTGGTCTCCATCCGGACGCAGGAAGGCTACATGGCCGAGTGGCGCGCGGCCGAGGACGGGAATGGATGGCTGTTCATTGAAAATCATTGTCCCATCTGTGCAGCGGCCACCGCCTGCCAGGGGTTCTGCCGCGCAGAGCTGGAACTGTTCCGTGCGGTTCTAGGCCCTGAAGTCGCCATCGAGCGCACCGAGCACATCATCGCCGGCGGGCTGCGCTGCTCCTATCACGTCACGCCGGTCGACCGTCAGTCTCTCGGCACGCAGCTACTGGAAGTTCCATAAATCAAGAATGCCTGTCTGCGATCAGCACAGCATTCCCATTGCCGAAGTGATGCCGAGCACCGACACGGCTCCCCTCCCAGTCAGTGCTGGATCTGCGCATCAAACGGCCACGCATGAAGTTCGGGCCGAACCATCACAGGCGGCAGGCCTCGGCGATCGACAGGCTGTTTTCGTAGAGGTGGTGCCGGGTGATCCGGCCGCCCTCGACCGTGAGGCGCAGCGCGAACGGGCCCTCGAAGGACTTGCCCGTCGCATGTACGGTCCCCGACACGTGTCCCATCAGCACGGCGTCGGTGCCGTCGACGAGGAAGGTGTCGACGGAGGCGCACGCGTCCGCGGGCACGGTGTACTCCATCAAGTCCGTGAACTGGGCAGCGCATTCGGCGGCGGTGGACCGC
>NZ_DATBUP010000232.1:0-2512 GCF_036515995.1 Pedomonas sp.
CTGGGCCAATATTCCCAACCGATCCAACCGCAAGCAGCCCTTTGGTTTCTCGTCCTGGCTTTACCGTCAGCGCAACCTGGTTGAGCGTTTCTTCAATCGCATCAAGCAGTTCCGGGGCATTGCAACGCGCTATGACAAGGATCCCGCCAATTACCTTGCAGCAGTCAAACTCATCTCCGCACGCTTATGGTGCGCCTCGTTATGAGTCTACGCCCTAGTCTAACGTGATACTCAATCCACTCGGGCGTGATGCCAAAACGGGCCCTTAGCGGCGCGACAACTGCCTCAAGGTCCCGATCGAGCGTCTGAAAGAACTCGACCAAGTCCTCGCACTCGGCGATCATTTTAAATCGACCAGCTTGGGTCATGAAGGTTAGGTCGTGCTCCCGAAAGAACCGGTGGGCGAGGTAATCGCGGTGCGCTTTTGCTTCCCGCAGCCTTACCATCAGATCATTTGGCAACGCCTCCGCTGCCTCCAGCGCCCGCACCATATTGCCGAACGTCTTTGCAAGTTCGGAGTCGTAGAACCGCTGAAAGGCTTCGTCCCAGCTCCTCTGATCGGCGTGTTCCCGCCTAGTTGGCAAGAGGCGAAGAACCAAAAGGGCGTTTACCATCCCGTGCTCTAAAACCTGGGCCATATACATGGCCAGCCCGAACCGGGAGTAGACTTCCCGTATCAACTGACTATCGAGGTCGGTGGCGGGCCAAATGGCGTCAGTTTCAAAGCTTTCCATTCTGCCTCTACCGTTCGATCACCTTCACCAAGAACGCTACCTCTAAGCTTGCGCGGCAAGAGCGATCATGGCGCTTCTTAGAACGGAATATCGCTGCCCTTGAACGACCATGTATCAGTCTTGGCTGGCTGCGCGTCCTTCGGCAATTCAAGTTGGTGGGCGGTATACAAGTTGAGGATGCGCTCGCGGTCCATGAACATGATCTGGCTACGCTGTGATGCGTCCAATTTTCCGCCGAGCCAATTCTGCGCCGCCTTTGTAATCTCCCCGCCAGCAACAATGAAAGCATGATCAACTAGGGCCTTCTTGTTCGTATCACTGTCGAACACTTCATGGCCCAGCATCATGAGCACCTGCTGATAAATCTCTGCAATGTTGGCGTTGGTGCCCTTAGAGGCACCGGCTGAATCCAGCTTCCCCTTCTTGGCCTGGATGCCGAAGTAGATAATGTGCTCGGTCGGTAGCTTATAGCGCATCCAGACGTCCTTGCCGTATTCCAGCGCTTTGTCCTTGTGGCCTACGCTGGTGATCCGCTCGTACCCAAGGTGCCGGAACATCGGCAGCAAGACCTCCTCAATCAGTTGGTCCTCTGAGCATTTGTCCAGATAAGCAATCAGACGTTCTCGCTTCTCGATCTGCGCTGGAGTAAGGGGGCTATAGAGGTTCACCGGCGTCGAGACGGTCCTCGTCTTTGTGTGGCGAATGTAAAAAATCCCGTCCTCGCCATAGTAGCCCTCAAAGCCCTCGCGCATCAGCGGCACATTCAGGGCGGCTAACGCCAACGAACGGTCGTTGTCGCCGTTCTGGGCCTCACGCTTGTCCATCAAAGTGCGCAGCACCCGGGCGAAGCGCTCTGGCAACTGGTTGGCACCTGGCTGCGGGTCGTTCAGCAGTTCAGCGAGCACACTTTCCGTCCATGGTACTCGAGACGTTCTGCCGTCATGTGCATAGTCGAGCTCGCATTCCTCGAAGAAGCGTGTGATGTAAAAACTACTCCGATACTGAAACCATCGGTGGTCCTGATTGCCGACTACCATTTCAGCTATCTGTCGAAGATTGCGTGGTTTGAACTGCATTGAGACATAATAATCTATGCTGCCGCGGTGTGGATGCTCACCAAAGTGACTGGGCTCCACCATGCTGTGTAGCGCCGGTTGTAACTGTTGGTAGCCGCCGAGTGGCAGCTATGGTGAGTAAGTAATCTGTCTGTGGCAATTGCTAGCAATTTGCCAGTCAGCAAACGGCCAAACCACGGCGTACTCCGCAGCTCAGACCGCGCACTTACCCACACTGAACTCTATGCATTAAAATAGTCAATAAACCACCATAGGCAGGAATATTCATGACATTTCCTAGGCAATTACCTATCTTTTCCCTGTCGACAGTGAGTCGGTAGCGTTTGGGTACACGATGGCAGCGACGCCATGGCGGGCGTACCGCGATGAGCCTGCTCGTCAGAGCAGCAGGTGCCAACCCGCCGGGGAGGGAGCGTTCTTTCCTGACCCGCATGAGGCGTATCTTGGGGCTTCCTCCGTGCGATGTCTGGGCTGGAGGAAGGAAGGCGTCGCATCGATCATCGCAGGCTGCATGAGGGCGCAATCGCCCGAACGTAGCACCGCGCCCGCCCACCGCTTGTGAGCACAGGGCGGCCGGACGTGGTGACAAGGCCGGTCAAGCCGTCAGGGTAGGGGTTGTAGAGGTTCCCCGCCGGGGGGACGAGGGTCGTCTAGCGTTCAGTGTGCAAAAGCGTTCCGGCTCGCGCCGTCCCGCGCGGGCAG
>NZ_DATBUP010000233.1:0-2607 GCF_036515995.1 Pedomonas sp.
CATCGAGATCAAGAAGACCCTGACGCCGGACATGGATGCAGACACCATCGGTGCGTCGATCGAGATCAACACCACCAGCGCGTTCGATCGCAAGAAGCCATTTGTCGCCCTGTCGGTCGAGGGCTCGCACAACGACCTGACCGGCAAGACCTCGCCCAAGGGCAGCGTCGACTTCGCCACCCGCCTTGGGGACAATTTCGGCATTGCCGGCGGCCTGTCCTACTACAAGCGCCGCTTTGCAACCGACAACATCGAGGCGGACGACTGGACCGAGGAGGACGGCACCGCTTGGGCGGAGACGCTGGAGTACCGCGACTATGACGTGGAGCGCGAACGTCTGGGCGCGTCCCTTACGCTCGACTGGCGCGCCAGCGACAGCACCAGTTTTTATGCGCGCGGGCTTTACAGCCGCTTCGAGGATCAGGAATACCGCAAGCGGCTGATCTTCGATCTGGCGGATGCGGCGCCAGTTGGCGGGTCCGGCGCCATCAGCCGGTTCGACACAGGCGAGGACGGCGAGATCAAGGTCGAGCGCGACCTGAAGGACCGCTTTGAGGTCCAGAAGATCGCCTCCGTGTCTGTGGGCGGCAAGACCGAGACCGGTCCGTGGACCTTCCGGTACGAAGGCTCGCTTGCAAAGTCATCGGAGCGCGAGAACGGGTCGATCGACCCCATCGCCTTTGAGCGCGAGTTCGATGGCGATGACCCCTTGGGCGTCGACTTTGACTGGAGCGATTATCGCAAGCCGGCCTATGCCATCACACATGGCAATGACGCCTTCAGCGATCCTGCCGGATACGAACTCGACAAGATCGAGCGCACCAGCCTCAGCGATGCAAAAGACAAGGAATGGACGGTCCGGGCGGATATCACCCGCAGTTTTGCACTGTCCTCCGGAACATTTGACGTCCAGTTCGGCGGCAAGGCCCGGCTGCGCGACAAGACCTATGATCTCAATATCGACGTTTACGAAAACGGCGATATCACGCTGGCCGATGTTCTGGGCAAGCAGGATTACGACCTCGGCGTGATCGATCCGGTGGCGAGCCCCAAAGCGGTGCGCCGCCTCCTGTCGGGCGGCTTTGGGGACTTCGAGCTGAACACCGTTGATACCGCGTTTGAATCGGCTGCTGCAGACTTCAAGGTCAAGGAGGATATCTACGCTGGATATCTGATGGGCAGCTTTGATACCGGCACGCTCAAGCTGGTCGGCGGTGTGCGCATGGAGCACACGAAGAACGACATGGGCGGCAACCGTGTCGACCTTATCGAGGAGGGCGCGCCGGACGGCGAGGATCTGGTCGTTGCAACGCCGGTTGATTTCAAGCGCAGCTACACCGACTGGCTGCCCAGCGCGACCCTGCGCTATCAGGCGGCAAAAGACGTGGTGGTGCGCCTTGGCGCATCGCGCAGCGTGGTGCGGCCGAACATGGGCCAGATCGCCCCGCGCTTCATGATCGAGGAAAGCGATGATGGCGCGCGCGAGGGCGAATTCGGCAACCCTGCGCTTGAGCCGTACAAGGCCTGGAATCTGGACTTCTCGGCGGAGTATTATTTTGCCCGGAACGCCGTGATCCAGATCGGCGCGTTCTACAAGACCATCGACAATTTCATCGTCAATGCCGAGTTCGGCGCCGACAGCGCGCCTTACAACGGGGTCTTCAACGGCATCGCCTTTGATGACGCCGTCATCCCGATCAATGGCGAGAAGGCCAAGGTGAAAGGGCTGGAGTTCAGCTACCAGCAGGCCCTCACCTTCCTGCCAGAGCCGCTGGACGGCCTGTTGGTCAACTTCAACTACACCTTCACCGACACGGAAGGGAAACTGGCCGATGGTCGCGTGATCTCCCTTCCCGCCTCATCCAGGCACACCTTCAATGCTGTTCTGGGGTATGAGAAGGGCCCTCTCAGCCTGCGCGTCGCGGGCGCCTACCGCAGCGGCTATCTGGATGAGGTCGGCGGGACGGCAGAGGAGGACCGCCATGTGCGCAGGCACTTCCAGGTCGATCTCAGCGGCAAGTACCGTGTCACGAAAAACCTCCAGCTGTTCGCCGAGTGGGTCAACGTGAACGACGCCACCTACACCGCCTACCAGCGCGGCGATGCCGGCAATCGCCTGCTCCAGTACGAAGAATATGGCTGGACGGCAAAGTTCGGCGCCCGCGCGAACTTCTAGGAGGATCGGACGGGATACGCCTGCCGGCAGGGGGCGTATCCCCCGCCTGGCCGCCTCTTCCCGTCCCGAGGGCTCATGCGGCTCGGGTCGTCGCATTGCCCCTTTGCAACGTCACTTGCAAGCGGATCAGCTCCGTACCGTTCAGCGCAAAACAGGCGAGGGACTCCATCGTCCGTCAGCCTGTCGGCAGCAAGCCCGCACCAGAGGGCAACGCGCCCGCATTACATATCTGGAGGATAACATTATGCTCAAAAGATCCCTGCTCATGACAGCCGGCGTGCTGTTCCTGGGAGCCTGCTCTGCCCCGGAGACTTCCGTCCCGGCCGCGCTGACGGTCACCGCCAAGGCGGAGACCGACCCGGTCGAGACGCAGGATGACGCGGCTGACGATCCGGCCATCTGGCGCAATGCGGCCAATCCGGCCGGCAGCC
>NZ_DATBUP010000234.1:0-14814 GCF_036515995.1 Pedomonas sp.
CTATTTACATCAATGATTCTGTCCGAGTCGTAACACATCACCAGGTCCAGCCCCCGAGGCAGGCCGGAAACAGCCGCCTTCATATACGCCAGAAGCGATGATTTTTGGCTAATTTCCGCGAAATTCCCTGAATTCAGCCCAGCTTCATACCGCACGCGCCATAAAATTATGGCCGAGCCAATCGAAACACTTTTCAAAGAAGAGTTGTCGAACTAATGTGACGAACTCCTGAAAAGCGGAGAATATTAAAGTAATTCTAAAGAATTATTCTTGGTATCGACTTGCCGTAGCGTTGGTGCCACCGCCGTCTGGCGGCCCAGTTCGTCGTTCTCCCCGTTCGTAGCTGCCCCAGTTCGTAGCTGCCCCAGTTCGTAGTTGCCGTTGCGTCCGTGCCACGTTCAACAATTGCGGAGGCAAGTTATGGCGCCGACGATCCTCATTGCGAGTGATCATCCAGGGACCCGGGCTCTTGTATCGGCTGTTCGCCAGGCCCAGCCCAAGGCCAATGTTGTGGAAGCGTCCAGCTTCAAGTCGGCGGCAGAGGCCGTGCGCCGCCAGCGGCCGGAAGTGGTGCTGATGGACCTCGACCTGACGGACGGTGGCGGCTTCGCCAGCCTCGTCGCGGTGAAGCAGATGCGAGCGACCGCGCGCATTCTCGCCCTCGGGTGGGATGAGGAGCCCTCGCTGGTGCAGCGGGCGCGCTGGTTCGGAGCACAAGGCTTCCTCACCCGCTCCGCGCCGCCCGTACTGGTGCGCACCACTCTTGCCCGCACGCTGGCCGGAGAAGAATGCTGGCTGGCGGAGACCTGCAAGCCCCTGCCCACTCAGGAGGACCCCGTGCCGGAACCCATCACGGTCGCCCGCAAGCTGGCTTCCCTCACACCGGCGCAGATGCGCGTCCTGCTTGGCCTGAACGCCGGGCTGCTCAACAAGCAGATCGCCTTTGAGATGAACATCACGGAAGCCACCGTGAAGGCCCATCTCACCGCCGTGTTCCGCAAGCTCGGCGTCAAGAACAGGCAGGATGCGGCCCGCATCGCCCGCACCATGCTGGCCTCCACCCCATTCAGCAACTGCCAGTCGGGCCACGGCTGAAAGGAACCTGGCCGAGCGGCATGAACGCCACGGCTGGCGGAGGCTAAATCAGAAGCTTAGGAATTACGCCGAGAGGAAGTCCAGCCCGATGTCTACTGCCGGGGCAGACTGGGTGATGCGGCCAACAGAGATGAAGTCCACGCCCGTCTCGGCAATGCCGCGAATGGTGTTCAGGTTCACGCCGCCCGAGGCTTCCAGCGGCACTCGCCCGTTCACAAGCGCCACGGCCTTGCGCAGGGTCGGCGGGTCCATGTTGTCCAGCAGCAGGCGCTCGGCCCCGGCGGCCAGCGCCGGTTCGATCTGGTCGAGCGTATCCACCTCCACCTGCACCTGAAGCACGGTGCGGCTGGCCAGCGCCGCCTGCACCGCCGCCTCGATGGAGCCGACGATGGCGATGTGATTGTCCTTGATGAGAATGCCGTCGTCCAGCCGCAGCCGGTGATTGTGCGCGCCGCCCATGCGGGTGGCGTACTTCTCCAGCAGGCGCAGGCCCGGCGTTGTCTTGCGGGTGTCCAGCAGTTTCGCGCCGGTGCCCTCGATCGCGTCCACATACTGGCGCGTCAGGGTGGCGATGCCCGCAAGGTGCTGCACCGTGTTCAGTGCGGAGCGCTCGGCGGTCAGCAGCGCACGGGCCGAGCCGGTCACTACCATCAGCTCCGCGCCTGCCTCCACCCGGTCGCCATCCTGCGCCTTGATCTCGATCTCGCAGCTCGCATCCAGCGCGCGGAAAAAGGTCTCGGCCAGCGGCAGGCCCGCCACCACCAGCGGCTCGCGCGCCGCCATCACCGCCTTCAGGCGGGCCGTCTCCGGCACCACGAACTTGGAGGTCACGTCGCCGCGTTCGCCCAAATCCTCAGCCAGCGTCGAGCGTACGAAATCCTGCACCTCGGCGTCGTTGAGCGGCAGTCCGCTTGCGATCATGAAACCCTCCATCGTCAAATTTCAAAACAGATCAGGTATTTGCGGAAAACCGTAACAGGTCGGCAACAAGCCGGTGTCGCCACGTCCGCAAACAACAACGGCGGTCGGGCCGGTGTGCCCGGTCCGCCGCCGCCTGGTTCTTTCCCGTCAAGCCGAGCGCATCAGCCCGGAATCTTGCCCACGTCGCCCTGGCCCGGGGCCTTCGGCGCCATGTCCAGCATCCGCTGCAGCGACTGTGCCGCCTTTACCCGCACGTCTTCCGGCACCTCGATCTGGGGCGTCAGGTCGCGCAGGCACAGGTACAGCTTCTCCAGCGTGTTCAGCGCCATGAACGGGCACATGTTGCAGTTGCACTGGCCGTCCGCGCCCGGCACGCCGATGAAGGTCTTGCCCGGCGCTTCGCGCTGCATCTGGTGAATGATGTTGGGCTCCGTCGCCACCAGAATGGTATCGGCATCGCTGGCCATGGCGTATTCCAGAATGCCGCGGGTCGAGCCCACATAGTCGGCATGGTCCAGAATGTGCGCCGGGCACTCGGGGTGCGCCGCCACCGGGGCGTCGGGATGCTCCGCCTTCAGCTTGATCAGCTCCTGTTCCGAGAAGTTCTCGTGCACGATGCACGAGCCTTCCCACAGCAGCATGTCGCGGCCGGTCTTGCGGGCGAGGTAACCGCCCAGGTGCCGGTCCGGCGCGAAGATGATCTTCTGGTCGGCGGGGAGCTGGCTGAGGATGTGCTCGGCGGACGAGGACGTCACGATGATGTCCGAGAGCGCCTTAACCTCTGCCGAGCAGTTGATGTACGTCAGCGCAATGTGGTCCGGGTGCGCGGCGCGGAACTTGGCGAAGGCCTCCGGCGGGCAGCTGTCTTCCAGCGAGCATCCGGCCTTCAGGTCCGGCAGCACCACCGTTTTCTGCGGAGAGAGGATCTTGGCCACCTCCGCCATGAACTTCACGCCGCAGAACACGATCACATCCGCGTCCGTCGCCGCTGCCTTGCGCGACAGGTCGAGGGAATCGCCCACGAAGTCCGCCAGATCCTGGATCTGCGGTTCCTGGTAATAGTGGGCAAGGATGACGGCGTTCTTCTCCTTGCGCAGCCGATTGATCTCGGCCAGCAGGTCGATGCCCGGCGGGATGTCCGCGCCGGCAGTCTGGTTGGGGAAATTCAAACGGGCATCCATAGCGTCACCTTGCCATCAACACCTGGGCCATCGTACCGGGCTTTCATGCGAGCCCTTCCGTGGCACCACAGTTATGCGGGCCTCTCCGTTGCACCCGCGCGTGTGGGGTAAATGGCGTGTAACCCCCCTGAGCACAAGGGCTTCGTGACAAAACGGCGGCGTAACTGTCGCAAGCGGCCCCTGCGGCAGAGATGTCCGGCCGAGCGAAGCGGCGCTTCCCAGGCCGCTTCCTGCAAAGGTTTTCCCTAGAATTCCAGACAGATCTTGCCGAAGTGCGCTCCGCTTTCCTGCAGGCGGAAGGCATCGGCAATGTCGTCCAGTGCGAAGCTGCGATCGATCACCGGGCGCACGCCGGTCGCCTCCAGCGCCCGCACAAAGTCCATCTGCTCGCGCCTGCTGCCAACGATCAAACCCTGCAATCGGGCCTGCTTGGCCATCAGGGCGGCGGTCGGCACCGGCCCTTCAACCCCGGTGAGCACGCCGATGAGCGAGATGTGCCCGCCAATCCGCACGGCGGTGATGGACTGGGCCAGCGTTGCGGGCCCGCCCACCTCCACCACATGATCCACGCCGCGTCCCTGTGTCAGGTCCAGCACGGCCTGTCCCCAGTCCGGGGTGGTCTTGTAGTTGAGGCTGTAGTCGGCGCCCAGCGCATGCACGCGCTTCAGCTTGTCATCCGAGGACGAGGTGGCGATCACCGTCGCCCCCATGGCCTTGGCCAGTTGCAGCGCGAAGATGGAAACGCCGCCGGTGCCCATCACCAGCACGGTATCTCCCGCCTTCAGCTGGCCATCCACCACCAGCGCCCGCCACGCGGTCAGCCCGGCCGTGGTCAGCGTTGCCGCCTCGGCGTGGCTGTAGCCGTGCGGCGCACGGGTGAACCAGCTGGCCGGGCGCACCACCGCCTCGCGGGCGTACCCGTCGATGCCGTCGCCCGGCACCAGCGCGAAGTCGCCGACGGCCGGCGGCCCGTCCTGCCAGGCAGGGAAAAAGCAGGAAACCACATGGTCACCGGGCGCAAACTCGGTCACGCCCGCGCCCACCGCCTCGATGATGCCCGCCCCGTCAGACATGGGAATGCGCCCGTCCTCTGCGCCCGCCTTGCCGCTTACCACCAGATAATCATGGAAGTTCAGCGAGCTGGCGTGCACCCGCACGCGAATCTCTCCCGGTCCCGGCAGGCCGGGATCGTCGGTCTCGGTCACGTCCAGTTGATCGAGCCCGCCGGGCGCTCTGATTCTGGCGAATTTCACAATTCCACCTTCCCTTCGCGCCCGTGCGTCTGGGCCGTCTGCGCTGCTAGTCCTTCTTTTTCTCGGTGCCGCTCAGCGGATCGACCACAATGTTGCGCTCGTCTCCGCCCCGGGTGCGGTAACGGATCTTGTAAACGTCATCCTTGTATTCAATGCTCACGAAGGAAACGAAGTCGTCCCGCGCCTCGATCGAGGTGGTGATCTCCGAAAGCGGGCGCGCACCCTGCGGCGGCACGTCCGCCGCCAGTGCCGGAACGGAAAGTCCAACGAAAACAGCAGCAACCAGCAGGGGTCTCATGAACTGCTCCTATTCTAATGACAACCAGAGCAGGAAAAACGCACGAGGCAGACGATAGCCTCAAGCCGCGGCCGCACAGCGCGCCGTGTCTTGACGCTGAACGCCGGAATTCATATTTCAGCGCCAGAGAGGAACGACCTCCCCCACCATGGGCAGTAATGACCGGGACGGCCCGGCACTTCGAAAGGAGGGCCGCGTGGCCTGGATTCTATTGTCTGTTGCTGGCCTGCTTGAAGTCGTGTGGGCCTATTTCATGAAGCTGTCGGACGGCTTCTCCCGTCCGATGTACACCGTTCTCACCTTCGGCTTCATGTTCGTCAGCTTCTGGCTGCTCTCGGTTGCGATGAAAACCCTGCCGCTGGGCACCGCCTATGCTGTCTGGACCGGCATCGGCGCGGTCGGCGCGTTCATCGTCGGTCTGGTCATGCTGGGTGAAGCCGCCTCGCCGCTGCGCATCCTCGCCGCCCTGCTCATCGTCTCCGGCATCGCGCTCATGAAGTTCACCAGCGCGGAGTGAGCTTTCCGCAAGCCGGACAGGAGCTTAAGTCTGAAAAGGCAAAGGGCGTTCATTAAATGAACGCCCTTTGTTCTTGTCCGCCAGCGGCACATCGCCGTGGCGATATTCCTGATAATGTCAGGAGACAGGCGTCCGTTACGCCTCCACCTTCCAGAAAATCATTCCGTCTCAGCAACCTGTGCAGCGGAGTAAACGTCGCCATCGCGCACCACCCGGCCGCGTGCTTCCAGGTCGATCAGGTGCGCCAGCACCGAGCGGCCCGCCGCCGCGTGCAGGTACTTGGGCGTCGAGACGTACAGCACCTCGACCATCTGCGGAATGCTGAGCGGTCCGTCCGAGAGCAGCTTCATGATCTGCCCTTCGCGCATGCGGCGGTGATTGATGAGGCCGCGCACGAACGGGCGCGGGTTCTCAACCGGGGCGCCGTGGGTCGGGTAGTAGATGGCGTCGTCCCGATCCAGCAGCTTCTTGAGGCTGGCCATGTAGGCGGCCATGTCGCCGTCCGGCGGGGCAATGACGCTGGTGGACCAGCCCATCACATGATCGCCGGTGAACAGCGCCTTCTCCTCCGGCAGCGCGAAGCACAGGTGCGTCGAGGTATGACCCGGCGTCTCGATGGCCTCCAGCGTCCAGCCCGGGCCGGAGATGGTGTCGCCCTCGGCCAGGATGGTGTCGGGCGCATAGGCCCAGTCCACCGCTTCCTCGGCGGCGGGCATGCCGTCCTCGCCCTTCACCTGCGCGCAACCCACGATCGGCGCGCCCAGCCGCTCCTTCAGCGGACGGGCGGCGGGCGAGTGGTCGCGGTGGGTGTGGGTGATGACGAGGTGGCTCACCGTCTCGCCTTCCACCGCCTTCAGCACCGCCTCGATATGCTCCGGCATGTCCGGACCCGGATCGATGATCGCCACCGTGCCGCGCCCGATGATGTAGGTGCCGGTGCCCGTATAGGTGAACGGGTTGGCATTGTGGGCCACCACGCGCCGGATGAGCGGGCTCACGGTTTCCGGCTCGCCGTAGCGCACGGCGGTGCCTTCCACGAAGCGGACGTCATCGGTCATGACACTCTCCAAACTCACTTGCCGCCCTGCGCCTGTAACCAGCGGATAGAAACCGGGCGGCCTGAAACTCGGGTCTGACCTATAGGCTAATTGCTCGAATGAAAAGGAGCTATGGCCACGGGTCCCTGCTCGAACAACGCCCGGGCGGAGCCGCCGCCTCATGCCGCGCCTGCGAATCCACCCGATTCAGTTTTCACGCCAAGCCCTTGACCGAAAACAGTTTTCCCCAAGGCGACGAAACATCGCCCCCGCAGAGCCCGTGGCTGCCCGCGCCCTGCTGCATCCGGGCGGCATCCCCGCATTTCTGATATTTTTTCAATATCTTATTGCGCAGTCTCGAATCAGCGGATTCACTCGTCCTCCGATTCCCCCCGCCCGTCGCAGCTTGGCGGCGCGAGCGAAGCCCCCTATCCTCCCGCACCAGTTTTGCAGGCAACACATTCGCAGGCACCCTGCCCCAGCCAGCCAGAGGATTCCGATGACCAATACCGCTGCCGTATCCGAAGCTACCCAGTCCGAGGCTGACGCCATCCGCACCGAGGTGGACGGCCCGCTGCTCTGGATCCGCATCGATCGCGCCGCCAAGCGCAACGCCATCACCTCGGTCATGTACGGCAAGCTCGCCGCCGTGCTCGATGAGGCGGATCGCACGCCGTCCGTGCGCACCGTCGTCATCACCGGCTTCAACGGCACGGACCATGACGTGTTCAGCAGCGGCAACGATCTGGCGGACTTCCTCGCCAATCCGCCCGAGGACGAGAGCAGCAACACCGTCCAGTTCCTCAAGTCCCTCGCCCGCTTCTCCAAGCCGCTGGTCGCCGCCGTCTCCGGCCCGGCCGTCGGCATCGGCATGACCCTGCTGCTCCACTGCGAGCTGGTCTATGCGGCGGACAACGCCCGCCTCCAGTTCCCCTTCACCAGCCTTGGCGTGGTGCCGGAAGCCGGCTCCACCCAGCTGCTGGCCCGCAGCGTCGGTCACGTGAAGGCGTCCGAGTTGCTGCTGCTGGGCGAGCCCTTCACCGCCCAGCAGGCGCTGGAGTGGGGCCTGGTCAACGCCGTCGTTCCCGCCGCCGAGGTGGAGGCGCTGGCCCGCAGCCGTGCCCTCAAGCTGGCCGCCCAGCCTGCCGCGGCCCTTCGCGCCACCAAGGCGCTCATCCGCTCCGCCCGCAATGCGGACCTGAACAGCGTCATCCTTGAGGAGATGCGGGTCTTCGCCGAGCGGCTGAACAGCCCCGAGGCTCAGGAAGCCGTCAGCGCCTTCCTCCAGAAGCGCAAGCCGGACTTCACCCAGTTCGACTGACGCAGCAGTTTGCGCGCGGGGCGATCCACGCCCCGCCGCCTGCGGCGTCCGTTGCGCCTGCGACCTTTGGACCTTGCCCCTTCGGCGTGCGCTTGGGTATCAGGTACAGACACATTGGTTTCCCGCCGGGCAATTAGGAGAGTTCCCCCATGAAGACGCGCGCCGCAGTCGCCTTTGCGCCCAACACGCCGCTTGAGATTGTCGAGGTCGATCTGGAGGGCCCGAAAGCCGGTGAAGTCCTCGTCGAGGTCATGGCCACCGGCGTCTGCCACACCGACGCCTACACCCTCTCCGGCAAGGACAGCGAGGGCGTGTTCCCCTCCATCCTCGGCCACGAAGGCGCAGGCATCGTGCGCGAGGTCGGCCCCGGCGTCACCTCGCTGAAGCCGGGCGATCACGTCATTCCGCTTTACACGCCCGAATGCCGCCAATGCAAAACCTGCCTGTCGCGCAAGTCGAACCTGTGCACGGCCATCCGCTCCACCCAGGGTCAGGGCCTGATGCCGGACGGCACCTCCCGCTTCTCCTACAAGGGCCAGCGGATTTTCCACTACATGGGCTGCTCCACCTTCTCCAACTTCACGGTCATGCCCGAGATCGCGGTCGCCAAGATCCGTGAGGACGCCCCGTTCGACAAGGTCTGCTACATCGGCTGCGGCGTCACCACCGGCATCGGCGCGGTCATCTACACCGCCGGCGTCGAGGCGGGCGCGAACGTCGCCGTGTTCGGCCTGGGCGGCATCGGCCTCAACGTCATTCAGGGCGCGAAAATGGTGGGTGCCGACAAGATCATCGGCATCGACCTGAACCCCGCCAAGCGCGAAATGGCCGAGAAGTTCGGCATGACCCACTTCATCAACCCGAACGAAGTCGGCAACGACAAGGTGGTGCAGGCCATCATCGACATCACCGGCGGCGGCGCGGACTACAGCTTCGACTGCACCGGCAACGTCAAGGTCATGCGTCAGGCCCTCGAGTGCGCCCACCGCGGCTGGGGCGAGAGCATCATCATCGGCGTTGCCGAGGCCGGTCAGGAAATCTCCACCCGCCCGTTCCAGCTGGTGACGGGCCGCGTCTGGAAGGGTTCGGCCTTCGGCGGCGCCCGCGGCCGCACCGACGTGCCCAAGATCGTCGACTGGTACATGGACGGCAAGATCAACATCGATGACCTCATCACCCACGTCATGCCGCTCGAGCAGATCAACTCCGCCTTCGACCTGATGCACGAAGGCAAGTCGATCCGCTCCGTGATTACGTTTTAAGTTTTATTGTCCGCAGGAGGGTCTCGACCCTCCTGCACCTCCCCTTCGCTTCAATCGGGCCGCGCGTTTAATGAAGATCGCGTCCCGGTAAATTCGTTTGAAACGGCCGTGTTTTCAGTGATTGCCTGAACCGCCGCCGGAAAACGAACGGAAGTGCAGAGGGTTATAGACCCTCTGCGAAAAACAGAACCACCCACACACCAGAAAGGGCCTGCCCCATGACCCTTGAAGTCATCGCCACCCACCGCCTGTTCGAGGGCACGCAGGGTTTCTACCGCCACCAATCGAAGGCCACCGGCACCAGCATGCGCTTTGCGGTGTACACGCCCCCGCAGGCGGCGGACGGTCCGGTTCCGGTGCTGTGGTTCCTGTCGGGCCTCACCTGCACGGAGGAGAACTTCACCGTGAAGGCGGGCGCGCAGCGCCTGGCGGCCGATCTCGGCATCATGCTGATCGCGCCGGACACCTCCCCGCGCGGGGACGGCGTGCCGGATGATGCCGAAGGCGCTTATGACTTCGGCATCGGCGCGGGCTTCTACGTGGATGCGACGCAGGATCCCTGGGCCGCCAACTACAAGATGTACTCCTACATCACGGACGAGCTGCCTGCCGTCATTGCCGAGCACTTCCCGGCGGACATGGCGCGCCAGTCCATCACCGGTCACAGCATGGGCGGCCACGGCGCGCTCACCATCGCGCTGAAGAACCCCATGCGCTTCAAGTCGGTCTCGGCCTTTGCGCCCATCGCCTCGCCCATCAACTGCCCGTGGGGCCAGAAGGCGCTTTCAGGCTATCTGGGCGAGGATCAGGCTGCGTGGCGCGCCTATGACGCCACGGCCCTCCTGCAGGACGGCCACCGCCTGCCGACCGAAATCTTGGTGGATCAGGGCATGGACGATCCGTTCGTTGATGCCCAGCTGAAGCCGGAGCTGCTGGAAGCCGCGTGCGAGGCGGCGGGCCAGAAGCTGACGCTGCGCCGCCAGCCGGAGTATGACCACAGCTACTTCTTCATCGCCTCGTTCATTGACGATCACCTGATCTGGCACGCCGAGCGCCTCAACGCCTCGGCGTAACAGCGACCGTTCCACGCAAAAGCAGAAGGCCGGGGCTCGCCCCGGCCTTTCTCGTTTCCGCCCGATCAAGAGCGGTGGACCACCAGGTTAAACCCCTCCTCCGGCAGCGCGCGTCCGCAGGCGGTCCCGGGCTGCCCCGTCCACGTCGCTCTCATACCTTGGGCTTTGGAACACCCGCCCCCGCCCGTGGTTCTCCGGCCATCAGCCAGATCCACCAGCCCGATCGCGGAGGCGGCCATGAAAGCCCTCGTTTACAACGGCCCCGGCAACAAGAGCGTCGAGGACAGGCCCACGCCTGAGATCCGTGAGCCGGGCGATGCCATCGTCCGCATCAGCCGCACCACCATCTGCGGCACGGACCTTCACATCCTGAAGGGAGACGTGCCCACCTGCCAGCCCGGCACCATCCTCGGGCATGAAGGCACGGGCGTGGTGGAGCGCGTCGGCGAAAGCGTCACCGCCTTCAAGCCGGGGGACCGGGTCATCATCTCCTGCGTCACCAGCTGCGGCCGCTGCGACTACTGCCGACGCGGCATGTACTCCCACTGCGAGACCGGCGGGTGGATTCTCGGCAACGAGATCGACGGCACGCAGGCCGAATACGTCCGCATTCCCCATGCCGACACCAGCCTCTATCCCATTCCTGACGGCAGCGACGAGGAAGCTCTCGTCATGCTCTCCGACATCCTCCCG
Source organism: Pedomonas sp. (assembly GCF_036515995.1). Lineage (NCBI taxonomy): Bacteria > Pseudomonadati > Pseudomonadota > Alphaproteobacteria > Sphingomonadales > Pedomonadaceae > Pedomonas > Pedomonas sp. Next base: position 10,652 of record NZ_DATBUP010000234.1, read on the forward strand.
ACCGGGTTCGAGTGCGGCGTGCTCAACGGCAAGGTCCAGCCCGGCAGCAGCGTCGCCATCGTCGGCGCGGGTCCCATCGGACTGGCGGCGCTGCTCACCGCCCAGTTCTACTCGCCCGCCACCATCATCATGATCGACCTCGACGACAACCGCCTCGGCATCGCCCGCCAGTTCGGGGCCACCCACACCGTCAACAGCAACGCTGGCAACGAAAGCGCGGCGGAGGCCGTGCGCCGGATCGTCGGCAAGGCGGGCGTCGACACCGCCATCGAAGCCGTCGGCGTGCCCGCCACCTTCGAGCTCTGTCAGGACCTTATCGCCCCCGGCGGCACCATCGCCAACGTCGGCGTGCACGGCAAGAAGGTGGACCTGCACCTCGAGCGCCTGTGGTCCCACAATATCGCCATCACCACCCGGCTGGTCGACACCAGCACCACCCCCATGCTGCTCAAGACCGTGCAGTCCGGCAAGGTCGACCCCACCCGCCTCATCACCCACCGCTTCGCGCTCGATGACATCCTGAACGCCTACGACACCTTCGGCCGCGCCGCCGAAACCCAGGCGCTGAAGGTAATCATTCAAGCCAATGCGTGAGGAGTGCTCTGAACTTCCGGGTAATTCTCATTATTCGCAGGGGGTCTATAACCCCCTGCACCCCCCTTCGTTTTTCGGGGCGCACCCAGCGTAAGCCGTCGCGCCCGCCGGGTTCGTGGCGAGAGGGCTTTTGGCTCAAGAAAAAACATCAGCCCTGATATTTAATTTCCCACCGGATCAAATAGGTTCGCATCTGAAAAGGCCCAAGCTGATGGCTCATCAGGCCATTGAACTTTGATGCCGTAGCCATATCCGGGGATATTCAAGGCTTCTATTACAATACCGTGGACTCTCCGTTTAGCGTAGCGTTGTATTTCCAAGGAGCTTCCCTCGCGCAACTTCACTTCATCGCCAACGGCAAACTTTCTATTTGTATCAGGCATCTCGTCGTGGATTTGTCTGCCAGCAGCCAGCTGCCAATACTCCTTTGAAGGGAAACTAGACGCCGGCAAGTACGAGTAAGCCACTCAGCTCATTCTATCCGGTAAAGTGTCATAGATGACACTTATGTGCAGGAATTAGCCTGGCTGGCAGCCTCCCCGCGTAAGCTGGCTTCCGAAACGCGGCCCGATAGCCCTTCAACAAGCGCAGCGGGGCATCATAAGCACGGCCCGCAAAACGAATAGGAGGTGCAGGAGGGGTAAGCCTCTCCTGCAAAACCGAAACGCCAGAAATAACAAAAGCCGGAGCCCGCCTTGTGGCGAGCCCCGGGCCTGTCGTTCGTCCCCGTGCTGGAAACCAGCGGCGGGGGTGTGTCTTACTTCGGGCAGTAGGACGGCAGCTGCACCGGGGCGCTGCCCTGACGCTGCACCCACTGGCCGCCTTCGGTGCGGTAGAACTGGCCCGGACCCACGCGGTTCTGGAACAGCTCGCACGCGGTGGCGGCGGCCACCTCGTTCACCGACACGCCGCGCTTCTCGGCCAGCTGGGTATAGGCGGCCTTGCGCTTGATGTTGATCTGGTCGATGCGGGCCTTCAGGTCACCGCTCGCGCCCTTTACTGCGCCCACGTAGCCGTCGGCCTGCTCGCCGATCTGGCCGCTGGCGCGGGCCTGGTCGAGGAAGGCGTCCTGTGCCAGCGCGGTCCCGGCAATCGCCGCGGTTGCGCCCAGCGCTGCCGCGCACAGAACCTTCGTCAGAAATTTCGAATGCAGAACAGTCATGTTTTTTCTCCCGGCCGTTATCCGGCCAAGCCGCTCACAAAAGGGTTGCGCGTCTTAGAACACGCCCGGATTGCTCTGGATGAGATCCTGAACGTCCTTCTCCAGCTTCACGATGACTTCGTGGCGGATGTTGAGGTTCATGTTGATCTCGATCGGCTTGTCCGGTGCCTGCAGCTTCACGCACCCTGCCGCCATCAGCAGCGCCGTCATGGTGAAAGCCGCCTTCAGGGCTGGCCGCATTGTCGTCTCCCGGTCACTCACCTTCGTCACACCCATTTCTGTACGCTCTTTTCAATCTCAAGCGCAAATTTTGACGTTACGAGCATGAACCGAAGCTGAAGCCCTTTCCGCCCCGTGTCGGACCGGCTCAGCGCCGCTTGCCGTCCTGCTCTTCCTTCTCCGGCTCGATCTTGGCGGTCGTGCCGTTCGCCTTCTCCAGCTCCATCTCGACGCTGCGGCGCACCATGCCGCCCACGTCGGTCACGCCGGAGATCGAGCTCATCAGGCTGCGCAGCGGTGCCTTCACGTTCACGTTGAACTTGAACGGGATGCCGCGCGTCTTGAGCGCCCGGAACCACGACACCGGCGACAGCGAGGCGACGCTCGTGCCGTCGAAGCGGATGCCGGTGTAGATCTCGCCCGCCAGATCGCCTTCCACGTCCAGCGTGATGGAGTTGAACTTGAAGTTCTTCAGCGCGTCGAACGCCAGCTTGGCGTTGCCTTCCGTGGCCGGCACCGGCCCGGTGTAGGACAGCGTGCCCTGGCCCAGCGTGCGCAGGTAGCCCTTCTGGATCGATGCGCCCTGACGGGTGATGACCAGCGGCAGCACGCCCTCGATCTGGCCCGTCGCCTTCAGCGATTCCATCTCCATCAGGCCGACGAACTTCTCCAGGTCCACCGAATCGAGCCGCAGCGTTGCCCGCTTCTCCGGCTCGTCCAGCGCAACCGTGGTCGGATCGACCAGCAGGTGCCCGTTGGCGAGCGGCCAGCTGGCCTGTTCCACCTTGAGCTGATGGCCCGGCAGCATCTGGAAGCGGATCACGCCGTTTTCCATGGCAACGCCCGGGTTCAGCTTGGCGATGCGCACGGTCTGCCCCGGCGGGGTCGTCATCTCCATGAAGTCGGTCACGCGCACCTGACCGCTGATGCCCTCGATCGGGCCAAGGCCGCCCGTCGCCATGGACAGGTTGTTGAGGTCGAACTGGCCTTCGGTCGCCAGCCCGCCCTCATTCCAGCGCGCCCTGACGAAACCGCCGATCGAGCCGGTCACGTTCTCAACGACGCCGCGCGCCATCTCGCTGAGGAGATAGGGCTGCAGCGTCGGCGTGAAGGTCAGCCCGGTCATGGTCAGCGTTGCCTCGCCGGAGCCGGACGCCTTGCCGACGCCGCTCGCGTAGTGGCCCTGCACCTCGCCCAGCACCTCGCCGCTCGAGGCCAGCCGCACCTTGCCACCGAGGGTGGAGCGCTCGCTGCCCACCTTCGCCTCGCCATCGGTCAGGCTCAGCGCCTCGAACCGGCGCACCTTGCTGGTGTCCAGCAACCGCCCGGTCAGCCCGGTCAGGTGCAGCGGGGCCGCCTCGTTGGCGAAATCCGCCCGCCAGCGGCCCTTGGCCTCGGCGCGCACGTTGGCCTCGCTCGCCACGAGGGTCATACCCTCCATGGTGCCGCTGCCGCGCCAGGCGTCTCCGCCGCCGCGCAGCTGGCCGCTGATGCGACGGCTGTTGGCGGTGATGCCGTCCGGCAGCCGCAGCGCGGCCTGGCGTAGCTCAAGGCCCATCACCGGCTTGTCCGTCGTGCCGCTCACGCTGACCAGCACCGGACCGGCGGTCAGGCCCAGGTTGCCGCCCATCGGTTCGCCGTCGGCGCGCAGCAAGGCCAGCTTCAGAGTCTGCGCCGTCGCGCCGCCCGTCAGGGTGCCGTCCGGCGCCGTATAGAGGAAACCGCGCTCGTCCTGCGGGCAGACCGGCATTGCGCCCTGCCCGAACCGGGTCTCGCCGAACTGGAGCCCGCCCACGCGAACGGCCAGGCAGCCTTCGCTGGCCGCCAGCCGCAGGCCCTTGTCCCATGCCGCTTCCAGATCGAGCGGCAGATGCAGATCCTCAATGCGGCCGCCCGGAATGGGGCCGCTGATCCGCGCCCGGCCGGAGAGCAGAACCTCGCCCCTGGTCTTGCCCTTCGTCTCACCGTTGCCGCCCGGCCTCTGCACCAGCTTGAAGGTCACCGGCGTCAGCGACAGGCGGGAGTCCCCCGCCTTCCAGTCGTCCACCACCACGGTGCCCGCGCTCTCCAGCGGCTCGCCCGGCGCCATTGCCAGCCGGTCGATGCGCGCCTCCAGCTTGGGCAGGCCCGGACCGGACAGCGAGGCCCGGCCGCTCAGCGTGGTCTTGCCGGAGGGCAGCTCCACGTG
>NZ_DATBUP010000235.1:0-5545 GCF_036515995.1 Pedomonas sp.
TGAGCGCCCCGAAGTCGCCAGCAGGGATGCTTCCTGGTCAGCCCCGGCGGACACAAGGGCTATCGATCCCGAGCCATGGCGCGGGCTGGGTGATCCTTTGCTCGTTGAGCTCATCGAGCGCGCAGCAAGCCATAACTTAGACCTGCGGCAAGCCGAGGCGCGGCTGCGCGAGGCGCGGGCTGGGCGTGATGTTGCGGCTGGCCGCCGGCTGCCGGATCTTGCCGCAACCGGGTCCGCCACCCGCCAGCAACTGTCCGAGAACGGCCAGTTACCGTTCGATCGTTTCCCGGGCTTTGATCGCAGCTTCTCGCTGTTCGATGTCGGCTTTGATGCGTCGTGGGAGATTGATCTCTGGGGCGGCACCCGACGGGCCGTGGAAGCTGCGACCCGGCGCATGGCGGCGGCTGCCGCCGAGCACCAGGATGTGCGCTTGCGTGTCGTTGCCGAGGTTGAGCGTACCTATGCAGAACTCCGCGGTGCGCAGGCGGAAGCGGCAGTCCTTGCGGCAGAGGCCGCAACGCAGCGCCGCCTTGCTGACCTTATGCGCCAGCGCCGGAACGCCGGCGAAGTTGCATTGTCGGACGAGGCACAAGCCGAGGCGCAGGCCCACAGTGCCGAAGCGGCATTGCCAGGAATAGAAGCGCAGATCCATGCCGCCGCCCACGGACTGGCCGTCCTGACCGGCCAGCCGCCGGAGGCGCTGCGGGAGCGGCTCCTGAAACCTGCAGTCCTGCCGCTGCCGCCGGCACAGGTCTCTGCCGGCCTGCGGTCTGATATCCTGCGCCGCCGTCCGGATGTTATCGCGGCCGAAGCCCAGCTTGCAGCGGCCATTGCCGATGTCGGGGTCGAGACAGCAAATCTGTTCCCACAAATTTCGCTCATCGGCAGTGTCGGGCAGCAGGCGCGTGGCGGCACTGACCTGCTCTCAAGTGGCAGTACCCGCTATCAGCTTGGTCCTATGCTGCGCTGGCCGATTTTCTCCGATGGCCGCATCCGGGCACAGATTCGTGCAGCCGACGCCCGAGCGGACGCTGCAGCGGCACAGTATGAGCAGGCAGTGCTGGCGGCACTGGCCGATAGCGAGACGGCGCTCAATCGGTACAACGCGGCTGTCGCGGCTGCACGAGAGATGGGCATTGCGCGCGAGCAGGCAGCTAAGGCTCTGGCTCTTGCGGAGCAGCGTTACACGTCAGGCGAGGACGACCTGCTGCAGTACCTGCTGGAGCAGTCCCGCTTTAACGGCATTGCGCGCGTCGCCGCCACCACGGAGCGTGACCGGCTGGTCGCGCATGCAGCTCTGGTCAAGGCATTGGGTGGCGGCTGGCAGGGCCAGAGCGGAGATCCGGCAGACGAAGGGAGCGCTCAGGGTTTCTCTGCTAACAGGCCAAAGGACAACCAGCCAAATGAAGTCGGGGCAGGGAGCTAAGCTCGCCTGCCATAAGCGTGCGCACAAATTGTCCAGCGTTCACCGCGGCCGGTGGACAGTACCTTCACCAGCGGTGATGAAGATGCACGTGGCCTCATCGCCCGGCTCGATGTCGGCCGTGTGCCAGACGCCGGGCGGATTGATCGCGTAGTCGCCAGGGGTGAGCGCTACCCGCTCTTCTCGTCCATTAGCCAACTGCTGGATCAGAGTGACGCGGCCGGCAATGCAGATGACAACTTCCGCGCCGCTCGGGTGAACTTCCCAGCTATCCCAGTTCGCCGTGAAACGGTGCTGCGCGACCAGGCGGCCTTCCGCGCCGTCGGCTGAATGCCGGGCGCTGTAGACGGCATACCAGTCCATGCCGGTGAAGGGCGGCTCGGAGATGGCCGTGGCGCCGAGACCCAGATGGACAGGATTGGTTGAGAGCTGGGGCATGGAAGGCTTTCCTATAGCTGTGAGTGCATGTCTACTTTAGAGCGAATCCCGTTCAGTCTGGTTCATATCCGCAAGAGCGGAAGTATTTGGCACATTCGGCGGGCTGGAACAGTTCGGTGAGCTTGCCGATCAGGCTCCACAGGCCGGAGACGGTTCGCTCTGCGGCCTTGCGCAGCATCGCCTTGAGCCGGGCGAAGGCCTTCTCGATGGGGTTAAAGTCGGGACTGTAGGGCGGGAGAAACAGCAGCCGTGCCCCGGCACCTTTGATCAGCGCATTTACCTCCGCGCGCTTGTGGCTTGAGAGATTGTCCATGATGACGATATCGCCGGGCCGCAACTCGGGCACGAGAACCTGAGCGACATAGGCCTCGAACCATTGGCCGTTGATCGGCCCATCAAGCACCATCGGGGCAATCATCCCGCTCATGCGCAGTCCGGCAACCAGCGTGGTCGTCTTGCGGTGGCCATGGGGAACGCCCATCCGTAAACGCTCGCCTTTGGCGCAGCGGCCATGGCTGCGGGCCATGTTGGTCGCCGTCCAGGTCTCGTCGATGAACACGAGGCGCTCGGGGTGAAGGTCGAGCTGGCCATCGAACCACGCCTGGCGCTGCCTCAGGACGTCGGACCGGTCTTGCTCGACCGCGTGGCCGGTCTTTTTTTGCGCGTGATGCCGTGGCGGACAAAGAAGCGGTGCAAGGTCGAGGTCGCTACCGTCAGGCCAGCCTCAGTCAGGGCCACGCGCAGTTCATCCAAAGTGGCGTCTTTGTCCGTCTCCCACAGGCTCAGGATCGTTTCCCGGTGCTCCTCAACACGGCGCGAGCGCATGTCTCCGCCCTGAGGCCGGGGCGCAAAATCGCCGGTCGCGCGGCGCTGCGCGTGCCAGCGGATCGCTGTTGCCGGCGCAATGCCAAACCGGGCCGCCGCCGCGCGACAGCTTGCACCGGCATCAATTACCGCCAGAACGCGCGTGCGCAAATCCATTGAGAGAGGCTGACCCATTCATGCTGGCCTCCAGTTCCCAGCCAGAAGCATGAATCAGAAAATCAGCCCCTTGGGAATCCCCGCCGATTCACATCGCTCAGAATCCGCTCTAGCGGTTGCAGCTCTCTCGATGTTGCTCCACCCTGCCAACAGCTGTTGGTGGTGTGCGTCAACAACCTGCAGCAAGTCTGCAAGGGTCGTAAAGCCTAGGTTATAATGAGCAGCGACGCCGTCGACCAGACGAAAGCAGCACTCGTAGGTTGCTAAGTATCAGCTGGTTTACCTCCGCGCGCGGAATCTCCAGCGTTGCCGCGAGCATCTCATAGGCGTTCTCGACGTCGGGCGGTGTGGACGGCCTGCCGTTAGACGAACCGAACGGACCGTCTGTCTCGGTGAGCAGACGATCCCGCGGCATCGCCTTTACGGCCGCTCGCCCCGCCGCGCTCGCAAGCATGTTCGCTCCTACCGAGAACCAGCAGCCAAGGCTGGCTGCCCGTTCAACCATGGATGGTTTCGCAGAAAACCAGTGCAACACACATTCGCCAGCTGTTGGCTCGGTTTCTATTAGTTCCAGCAGCATCCCTGACGCACCGCGGCTATGGAGCGATATAATTTTCCCGCCCTCAATCGCGCAGATCGAGAGTATTTCGGAGAGAACTTCGCCTTGGACATCCAAAGTGGCCCGGTGAGGCTCGGATCCGTCCAGGCCCACCTCGCCGATGTAATCGGTCTTGTTGATCAGCGACCTGAACAGCGGTAGCTCATGCCGTCGTGCAGCGGCGAGTTCAGGATGAAGGCCGAGCGCGGTGCGGATGCGACTTCCCTCCGGTGCGAGACGCCTAGTGCCTTCAAATGCAGTTGGGGTGGTTGTAACAGAAAGCACGTACATATTGCGGCTAGCCGCCGCCTGTGCCACCGCTTGGGGATTGGAAAAAAGGTCTAAATGACAATGGAAATCTACTAGCGCCATTGGACTTTTCCAAATAGGCCTTCAAGCTCGGCCAAACCTCGGCCGACCGCCTCGACTATGGCATTGCGGACTTCCGGGTTAGTGGGCAGAGGTCCCGCCTGAAGTGCCCAGCGTTCGAGTTTCCTGGCTTCTATTCCGACTGACCGGGCAACGGCTTGCCTCGCTGCAAGGACGTCATCGTTTCGCGCACTCTTCTCGAGTTCGTGTAGGTAAGGGGTGCCATCTGGCACCCTCGCGGCGTCGAATGCTGCTCGCCGTATCAGACATGGTACACAGCGGCCACATTGCCCGTTGCCGCGCTTGCCTTTGCCGCAGGAATATGACTGTGAAGCGAGTAGGGCCAGTTGCGAATGGCGTGTCTGTGCGAGCATCTCGCCTTTGGTAGTTGCGAAAAACGGATTGTTGATCCGCATGCGTAGACCTACAGCCGCTAGAATGTCGTTGAGTATTGAAAGCAGATGAGGGTGTACCGTCCGGGTGCTAAGCGAACCAATCCTGCGCCGGGTCAACGGCGGGTTGATCGCAATAAACACGTTTTCGGGCACCACGATGTGTTCGATACCGCAAGCTCCAGCTGCGACGATCCCGTAGCCATAGAAGAGGAGCGAGCGCGAACGGGTTGATGGTTCATAGGGCTGCCGCCACCTTTCACGGATTCGTGCCTCAAATCGATCACTAGCGAGACCGAGCCCGGCCGCAAGCGTCTGCTGCGGCGAGATCTCCTTTGGCGAACCCTGACTCACGAGTAGCGGCCTCCCGCCGGTTTCCCGCAGATGAAGCGCACCAAGGAAACTATCGAGACCGCCGGAGAAAAGGCAGACTGCGTCGTATGGGTGTGGTCTCTGTATTACGTCTGGTGGGGGCACTCCTCCGCTCGTGATCTCCAAATGCCAAATATCTCCGGTTAGGAAGCGAAGGGCTTGGGTCAGTGAGCTGACTTGTGGAAGCCATGGGGCTGGATCGGAAACGGAAACCCGCAGGCCAATCGAACGGGTCCACCCGTCGGGCGAACCTGCTCGTAGGACGAAGCGATCCGCTGCGAAGACGGCCGAAGTGATCGCGAGGAAGTCCCAGGCTGCTGTAGGAATTGGCCCAGGCAGGCTGCGCACGAGGCGGGGTAAGGCTGCGCCTAAACCCGGCAGTTGCGCGCTTCCACGACCAAACAACTTTACGCCGATTGTGTTAGGTTGCGCATGCGCCGTGGCCGCATCAGCTGAGTCCGGTGTAGCAACGACCATAGTGCCTACCATTCGGCAATCTCCCCGTAGACCGTAGACGTGATTTCCACGATGATGCTTTCGATCTGTGCTGGCTCAAGCGCACCTCCATTGCGCTGGAGGATCGGTGTTGCGACGTGATCTGCGACCTCACGCACGAGATCGCGCAATGCATTCTCGCGCTGAACGGCCATCAGAGGGTCGACTTGATCTGCGGAGCGGCCCTGCTCGGCCATGACAGAGGCGAAGACAAGCTCGGCGACAAAACAGACGGTCGCGACGACGACCGTTCGATCGTCGATAGCCGACGGATCGAAGAGATCTGCGCCATCTAGGCTCTCAATGAGCGCCTCCGTTATTGCGGCACGAACTAGTTCCTCGTCGAGGATGCCGGGCGGACAGAAGCGGTCTACGATGGCGTCGATCGCTGTTTCCATGGGCAGGCCGGCAAGCTGTCCCAGGTCGAATCCGGCAGTACCGGCAGGTCGCCCCTGTGCTGCAGCGGCGAAACCGCTG
>NZ_DATBUP010000236.1:0-12381 GCF_036515995.1 Pedomonas sp.
GCCATGGTGTTCCGGAGCAGCTTATGAACCTGGGCGAGGGAGGTCGTCATCAGCTCGCGGGCCAGATCCTCGTTGCTGGTGCGCCCCAGCAGCTGCAGCCTGAGGCAGGCCTCAACGAACAGCAGGCGGGCCGCCAGGATCCAGAACGGCTCGGACGTGCCGCCATCGTGGGGCAGCAAGGCCTCGGCCGCGGCCGTAAAGTCCTCGCGTGTCCGGCACTCATGAAAGATCGTCCAGTAAGGGCAGCGGACGTCGAGCGGATTGAGCAGAACGTCGCGCTCCGCGTCATAGAAGGCCTCGATGTAGGCCCCGGTCAGATCGAACACCACCGCACGGTGTCCGCGCTCTCGCGCCTGATAGAGGAGGTCACGCAACACGGTCGTTTTGCCCGTCCCCGTCGTGCCGAAGATCATGCCGTGAGCCACTTCCTGCCCCCACGGGAAGGGGTAGCCGGCGAGGGCATACGGCCGGTAGAGGCCGGCCCGGTCGCGGGTCTTCAGGTCGGTCAGCAAGGTCTTCCACCACCACAGCCAGCCGATGATCTGACGATAGCTTTCAGCGCGTTTGCGAGCATTGAAGCGGGTCAGCTGATCGTCCAGTTCACGCCCGCTCACAAGCGTTGCGCCGCGGTCGTGATGCTCTGCCGGTGTTGACTGACCGAAGTGGCGGAACCACCACCACAGGCCGGTCACGAGCGGTGCGCCGATCAGGCTGCCCAGCGTCATGCCCGTAGTGATGGCCGCGAGCATCCGGCCCCAGGCGACGACGACCAGCGGGTGGCCAGACACCTGACCGACGGCCAACCGAATGGCATACCCGCCCGGGTCCGGCAGCACGGTCTCCTTTGCTGGATCCAGCTCCAGCCACATCCAGGCTTCGGCCTTCAGGCGCAGGAGAACCAAGGTCAGATCGTGCTGGGTCAGGGTGGCGCTGGCCTCCCAGTATATGCCGCCGGCAAGCGCCAGGGCGAACACAATGAGGAGGCCGGAGAGGCTCTTGCCGAACAACGCAATGCGATGGCGCATGAGCTCCGAGCCGCGTGTAAAATGCCACAGATCAGAGGTCATCGGCGGCCTCCTGCGGGTTCAGTTTGCGCTGCACTGCCTGGTATACCCGGGGCCGCAAGGTCTTGTCGGGATGGGTATCAAGCAGGGCATCAAGGGCGACGGCGACGAAGGTGATCTGTCGGCCAAGAATGGCCATCTGATCGCCGCCTGGCGCGGAGATCTCGCGCTCGACAAGCTGCTTGAGGTAGGCGCTGCTGGTCAGCCCGAGGCTGCGCGCCCGGCGCTTGAAATTGCTGGCCGTCTCGGGACGGACGTAGGTCGTCAGGGGAAAAGCCGTATAGTCTCCCATGCATCAACTCCGTGTGTTGACGCTGGTTGTCTCTCAAACGGCCAAGGGAGACGCTGATAATCTACATACTGTGCAGTAGATCTACAATATGGAAAAGATGATTATATTTCAGTTGGTTATGATAAAATACTGTAGGCTACTGTAGCACTGTAGATCTACAGTCCACTTCACATCTACAGTATTTCGGTATTAACTATCTGAAATCACAGTTGTTTTTTTGAGCAGTTCACTGCGTAGGGTGTGCCTACTGTAGCGCACTTGAGCCCGGCTGGTTCTGAGCGCTTGACGGGGATCAGGGGAACAGGGTTGGGGGACCGGCCTTGCCACAGGACGGGAGGCCGAGCTCGCGGCGATCGGGGTTCCAGTCGCCGCTGGCGGCGGCTCCAAGGGCGATCCGGCGCGCGGCAATAGCTTGCTGAAGACGCGCCCGCGCGGCAGACTATGGCATCCCTTGGCACGCACTTTTTGAGAAGGGGATGTGTGAATGGCACCCAATCGCACAGGCGTAAAAAAGGGAGCACTTGTGGCGCTGTCAGACGCCCGCAGGGCGCGGGCTGAGGCAGAAGCACGGGAGGCAGAGGCACGACAGATCGCGGCGCAGGAACTGGGGCTGTCGCTCCTGAAAACGGACGCAGGCGAAGCCGATCCAGCGGCTCTGGAGGCGATTGTCGCGGCAGTCATCGGCCTTGGGAGTGAGGCGGCATTGTCCCGCCTGACTGCTGGTCAATCCGGAGAGCAACCGCGCTCATAATCTCTGCGGCGGCGTTGACCGCCTGTCTTCTCGCGCGCCGTCCGGACGGCCGCCAGGCCGGACGGACGGCGCGCGCAGACTATACAAAAAAAGCCCCGCCGTTGGGCACGGCAGGGCGAGGGAGGTCGCGCTCGGAAAGGTCTAGGCGCTTCGCCTGAACTTGCTCATGGACTGCTGCACTGGGGCTTGATCGGCACTGTTGATCGTGTGCACCGGTACGCCCCGCTTGGAAAGCTTGGTGTACAGGTCGACCTGCACTTGGCTGCCTTCGCACAGGACGGCCTCGACGATGGTTTTCAGGGCCAGCATTCGGTCATTGCGGCGGTAGCCGGCGCGACGACCATCGCGGTTGAAGTTCGGCCGAAAGGCCACGACATGGACACCGTTTCTTCGTGCCCATGCAAGGGCGATGGCATCAACGCCGCTGTCTTGACCAGTGGTGGCAAGCACCATGTTCGGGATGCGCTCTTTGATGGGATCAAGGGCGCGGTGAATGATATCTGCGTCGTGCCAGACGGTCCCGCCGGAGGCGATGACGATGGGCCCTTGCGGGGCTACGGCGTCTTGCTGTTTTTGGCGTATTGCGCGCAAATAATCATTCGCATCGATCAGGCTGGCGGTGTTTTTCGCATGAAGGATGCTGGCGCGTTTGGTGGTGACAAAGGCGCGTCCGGTTTCGGCTTCCCATGCGGCAATGGCGCGGTCACGCATGGCGCAGGCGACGTTATAGACCTCCTCCAGTGACTGGCAAAGGGTGGTCTGGTCCTCGAGTTCAACGGTCGCCACTTCGCTGCCGTCGTTATCCTCGTGAAGATCTCGCAACCGGTCGGTCGCACTGTGCCACTCCCCCCGCGAGCGGTCAGCCGCGTTGACGAACGCAAGGATGATGCCGGTTGTCAGTTTGGGCGCTGCGGGCTCCATGCGCGTGTCGCGGAATACGTCGAAAAGGGTTGCGATGACGAGGTCGACGGCGCGAGCGGCGGTGTCCGCATCGGGCATGGGCAGGCTGTTGGCCTCCTCGGCAATCGTGACGCGAGACCGGGGCGTGAGTTCGTCAAATGCCGCTTGGAACGCGGGGCTGATATCGCTGACTGCATGGCATGGTTGTGCTGCATCTTCATCTTGCAAGCTATCGGTGTCTGTGATGTAATCTTCCTTGTCCATGACGGGCTCCAAAGCATGTCAGGATATGGGGGGACAGGATGTGATCTATCCTGTTCCCCCGCTGCGTTTAGAGACGGGGCTTATTTACCCGATTGGTTGGTCTTCAGAACGGGCTCTCATCCCGCTCTCGTGAGCCGTCATGTCCTGCAAAGCCGTTCGGTGTCGGCCCATTGAAGCCATGCCCGGATGATCTGCCAAAGCTCGATTGAGAAAACCCGCCAACGCCCGTGCTTGGACCGAGAGCCGTTGGACGCTGCTGAGCAAAGCCACGGCGCTGCGGGCGCTGATAGGCCCCCTGCTGGGACTGTGCGCTAGTGTTTGCGGGCATTGGCGGGTTGTAGCGAAGAGCCCACGGGCTGACAGGGTCGCTGGGGTCCAGAGGTGCAATTTTGAAGGGAACGTTCAGGCCGTTAGGATCTTCCAGGCGGCCGAGGAAATAGGGGCCCTCGCCTTCTGCTTCCGGTTGCATCAGGGTGGCAGAGCCGATCGGGAACAGCACACCTGTGCGGGGGGAAGGTGTGGACACCGTCCAGACTTCGTTCATATTGCGGCTCGTATGTGAGTAGTTGAGCTCGACATGATGAAGCTCGATCTCAAGGGAGATATAAGACCCGATGTAGCTTGTGTCTGATGTTTTATAGAAGCAGTTCGGCTGACGGTTTTCAGTATTGGTCATTGTCTTGATCCTTTCCTAGCTTGTTCCTCGTTTTTGTCTTCCCGGCCTTCTTACCGGGACAAGTTATTTATACTATAATCGACGATTACTTGCTATCGCATTGTTTTATTGACAAAAATTGCATCATTCATGGTGGGCCTGAGCCATAATGTGCCGACGTGCCCGGCCGCGGCGTTCGGCTTGTCCGAACCCCGGCCGGACCAGCACGGCGATAAGCGCAAAGGACATGGCGCCGCCTCTGGCGGCGCCGCCGTTGCGAACTGAGCAGAAGGCAAGAGCAGGGCGCTGTTGCATCACTCACGGAGCCGCCCTCGCCAAGGAAGCAGGGCCGCACGCGTCTGGGCTGGGCAACGGACGTTGCGCTGCCCCCTACGCAGCCCCGGACAGCGCCGGGCCGCCTGCTCTGACCGCAAACAAGGGTGCGGCCCGGCGCTGTCCGCTGGGCGAAGTTGGGGGGAGGCAGCCGTTGCTCAGACCTTCGCGCGTGTGGCACGTCGCGACCATGGCGAGGGTGGCTCCGTGGGTGGTGTGGCAGCCTTGTGCCGCAGGCATCCCTGTGGCCGGCAGGCCACGCGATCGACGCGGCATCCGAGGAACGCCTGTTTGAGGGGATGATGCGCGGGTGCAGCTGGTTTGCACCAGGGATGCCTGCCGAATGGTCGAGACCCGCGCCAGCGGGGCTCGATCCGAGCTGGCGGGGCGTTAGCCCGGCCAGCGAAGGACGGCAGCCCGGTGCCTGGCCGTAGGCCAGGCAGGTGCCCCATCCAACGGCTGCTCTGGGGCCTACCTGACAGTTTTATTTTCGGCCTGTCGGTTGCGCACAGCCACGAATGGATGGGAGAGAGTGGGGGGTGTGGCCACTCCCTCCCAAGGGCTGCCGATCGGAGACAAACCCCGGGTGAATATGGCTGCCGTCGGGAAACAGGGCAACAGGTCCCGGTGGCGGAGCGCTGCGTCACATTGGCTACGCCGTGCAGGACGTCCGGACCGAAGACGGCGGACGCAATGTCGTGGGGGAGAGCAGCGGAGACAACTGCTCTCCCCCGGGAGGACAGCCAATGCCCATGGGATGGGGGTCGGAAGGCTTTGGCCGTCTGACCACGACAGGACGGAAGTCTGGAGGTGGGGAAGGGCCACCAGACCGTCAGCTGTCGTGGCTTGCTCGATCGAATGTGAGCGGGGTGGCGGGTAAAGCGGGGCGCGGGATTTTGAGAGGTCCGACCGACCGTGGGCAGCAACCCTCTTGCCGTTATCTTCCTCCCGCTTTCCCTCTCCCCCCTTCTCTTTGGGCACCGGGACGGGTCAGTTGATCGTCGGTTTTATGTCCTCGACAAGGCAGGCGAGCGCCCGGGCGAGCCGGCCGCCGTAGTGCGGGCGGTCCGTTGTCATAATAGGATGGCGCAAGTTGAATTGGTCGACAGCAAACACTGTCCAGGTATGAGAGCTTCCTTCCTCTGTTTTACCGATTGGGCTGGTGTCCGTATCGGAACTTGAGCTCTCGAACGCTTCAATAGATTCAACGCAGGCGTACTGTTGCGGACGGAGGATTAGATCGAGCAGGCGGAAGACATGTAGGGAGATGTCGGGCTTGCCGGCCGAGAGCCCGAGATCCTCATGGGGCTCGCGGCGGTGCTGCGGTGTCGGCAGTCCCTTATCGTGGCATAGCTGGAGATGTGTCGCCTCCAAGAAGCCGCCTGGCGTCATTGAGGCCGCCGACTGTGCAGGATCTTCCGGATGGGGACGAAGTATAAGCCACTCCAGTTGCGCCATTGACTGAGCAACAGCGACGCGCGCCACCGGGGCGTATGAGATGCTCTCCCAAGCTTTTGCGGCGTCGTTCCCGATGTAAAGCACTTGATCGTTGGCCTCGCAGATGAGGGCATAGCCGGCGTTGACGGCGTGTTTCATGAGCTGAAGGGGAAGGTTCGACAGCATGATGGTCTCCGCTGACGGTTTGGCGAATGGGTTGAATGGATGAGGGGTCTTTTCGCCTCAGCTGGCCGACGGCGTGCCTTGCAGCAGATCCGCGACCTTGACTTGCGTAAGCTGCTCGAGGGTTTTCTGAGACATGCTCAGCGTGTGGCCGAGTTTGCGCTCCAGCGTGACGTATTTGGCATACAGCTCCGGCATCAGACGAGCCGCGGTTGTGAGATCGCTGACTGATGCCATGATGCAGAAGCAACAGGACAGACGGCTCATGCCAGCTGCATAGGCCCAATGAGGGCACTGGCCAGCCTTTGCGATGATGCTGAACACCTCGTCGGTCGCCATGGAGTGGATTGGGAGCCAGTCGTACCATTCACGCCCCGCAACGCTGTTCCGGGAGATCAGGCGCAGGGTCTGGCGTCGTGCGCGAGAAGAGGACTCTTCGGCTCGCAGCCCCATGCAGTTGACAACGACGCCGCTGAATTCGGGTCTTGCGCGCAGATAACGGCGGATTTCTCGCTCGATCGGCCCTCGTTTAAGATCGGAGGTGCATTGGCGTTGCTGAGGGGAGGGGAAGCGTCCGCGCCGTTCGACCATTTCCAAAAAGCTGCGCTGCGCTCGGGCAACGATGATGGGCAGGTCTCCGGCGGTTGCCTGGATATGCTCAAGCGTTCCCGGCCAATGAACGTCTCCGAGGTCTGCATGCACGATGGCAAGCTGTTCGCGGGGTACGACCTGCCGTACCTGAAGCGTCATTGCCTGGCTGTCCTTGCCTCCCGAATGGCTGAGAGCAAACAGTGCACCGCGGCTGATCAGTGTCTGAATAGCCGCCAGATCACACAGCATATCGGGCATCCCGATGTCCCTGATCGCGGTCCGGCGTGGTCCATAAGTCAGCCAGCACCTGCGCAACATGGGCTGCCAATCTCTCGCAGAACGTCTCGATAATTGGATGGCGTTTGCCATCGTGTGTCTCGCCGTAGACAATCCAGAAGTCTGGCCTCTCCTGGTTGTCCGTCTCGCGGTAAAGTTCGCCAAACGGGAACAGAATGTGCAGGCTGACCGGCTGGGTTATGTACCGTTGATAACATCGGGTTTGGCTGAAGATCTCTGCAAGTGCCGTGGCATGCACGAAGCGGATCTTGCGCCTTAGTGTGGCAGCATCAGGATTGCTGGCGCGAGGAACGAGAGTGGCGGACAGGCCTTGCGGACGAGCGAGATGCTGTATTACCCGGGCGAAGTTCGCACTGATCACGGTTCCAGTCTCCTTGCGGCTTGGTGATGCACCTGACATCGCGGTCGGCATTTGTGACGCGCTCACTGGTCAGCCGACCACCTGCACCAATCTCTTTCCTCCTTCCCCTTCCTTTTCGGCTGCATGACGCATGGGCACGGCTGTGCTCGGCCGCTTGCCTTGACCTGTTCCGGCTGACGGCACGTCGCTCCGCGCCTGCTCAGCCGCGGCAGGATCGATAGGCGGATGAAGCCAGGTCGCGAGAATATTTTGGGACTATGTTGGCGTCTGTCTGGCATGGGCGCGGCTGGGCTACCGCCGGCATCCGTTCCGCTTGCCTATGCTCGGCCAACCCGCATGTTTACACGTAGGACGTGACAACCCGCGAGACCTCGAACTCCTCGCTTCCGGGAACAAGCTTCTGGATATCTTCGCCGACGACGAGGCGGTATTGCTGGAGCGGGCTGCCGACGTAAAGGATGACAACCGGTTTCTGGTCCTTGTCGTGGATCTGCCGGGCAAGGCGGTCGGCGCGGTTGTAATCGGTAAGGCGCTGCCGCTTGCTTGACAACAGCGGGTCATGCGCACCCGGCTCCAAATTACGAATAGCGAACATATGCTTACTCCTCAGTCAAACAGTCTTTTCCTATCGCCTACGCCTCGTTCCGCCCGCTTATGGCGGGCTGGGACGAGCTGTCCGGTTGGCCCGGATCGAGAGTGTCGTGGTCATTGCTGAACCCGAACAGCTGCACGTAGGGGCAGTGCCAGGTCAGTCGCGCAGGTTGATTTGCCAGCAGCTCACACGTTGCGCGTGCCTTGGCCAGGTTGAGATGCGTCATCAGCCTTGGCGGGCATGTGTGAAGCGCTGATTTGGCGGCCTTGAACAGAACATCACTGATCCCGGGGTAATCATTGCGCACTGACTTACACGTGCGCCGCCAGTACCGGGAAAGGGATGCTTTGCGCAGCGTGGCCTGGTATCCGATGCGGGCAACGTGCTCCGCCGGAATTGCATCGAGGGCCCACCAGAAGTTCAGGATCACCTGTCCAGCATCGCCCGTGTAATGGCAAAGATCGGTCAGAACCTGGCTCGGCGAGATAAATGGGCTGCAACTGGCACTCACCCGCACTAGTGCAGCGTGGGTCCAGCTGATGCCGAGGAATCCAGCAACACGACGGTCCATCTCGAGCTGCTCATGGAAGTCCATCCAGCAATCAGCGTGGCGTTGAACGGCCTGACATGCGGCGGGGTATGGATTGCTGTCCACCGCATGTTCCGCTTGGCGAGGGTATGCCTCTGGGCGCGACTGGATTGGATGATCTGGACACCATGGAGCACCCGTGTTTGGGGGGGGCTTCGGACAAGTTCTAGAGGCGACATCGTGTGTTGGCATGATCCGGGTCTCTTCACGTCATGGGGCACGAATGCCCACCACTCCCGGAGCGTTGGGCTCGCCGGGCGCGTGTTGGTGCAGCACTGGCTTCAAGGGTGCGGCTTCCATATCCAGCCGCGGGCTTAACGCTTTAGCGCTCAGGTGACTGCGCCAGGTCTCCGAGCGTCACCTGCGCGATGTATCGCGACTGCAGACGGTGCAATTGGCACAGGGGTAATCTTGGCACACATGTCGTTCTCCCGTGACGGGGCTGTTCCTAATACGACATCAACGTGCAAGGCGAGAACATATTTAACAAACGCTCAAGAAACATTCAATCAAAATCGATAAAATGCCGCAATAGGCAAATAATTATGATGCTCTACCACATGTCACCAAAGCCAATATCTAAGCTCCTCCGAGGTTTTAAAGCGCTCAATGGTTCTAAGATCCCGCATTTAGTTCGTTGTCATAGCAGCTGATCTTGAAATATCTCCGCTTGCCCGGGACATCAAAACCTCAACATCGTGTTCTCCGCACAGGTCGTTGTCAGGCCCCAAACATCGAAAGCTGCTACGGCGGCCTCAGGAATCGCATGTGCTGATCCGGTGCGTTTGGCGCTACCTTCGTACTTCCCTCGAGGGCTGCTTTGGCACCAGCTGAGATCACGACTGTGCCAAAAGGTCCGTTGAATGGGTCTCTGCCCAGGGCATCGTTGAGCATGCGTATGCGCACAGTGCACTGCTCAGCTGCGATCAGGCTCTCGGCCACCCTTTCTCCTTGATCTCGGAGGATGCAGCAAAACGTCAGGGACGGCTCTCGCCACACCGTAAGATTATGATGCCTGCGGGTTTGCTTGCTGACGGATCACATCGTTCCAGTCGTTCCAGGGTGGCGGCGGGTAACAAATCTCGATGACCCGGCCGGGCTGTTGGTAGGCTGCTTTAGCACGTGCCACGGCTCTGCGGCCGGCGGCGTCGTTGTCAGCAAACAGGATGAGGTGCGTGACCAGGTCAGGAATTGCGAGCTGGTGCAATCGGCCGCTCGAGCCTGCCGCCCAGACAGAGCATTGATGCAGTTGGTGGGCAGCAAGGGCGGTCTCCAAACCCTCGGCTAACCCCAGCCTTGTGTTTGCAGGTCCGGCGTGCATAGCCCCGGCGCCAGGCGGATTGGTTACCATTCGCCTCGGCTCATGAGGGATCAGGCAGTGTCGGTCCGCATCAAGGTACATGCGTGTCAGGGCTGTGATTTGCCCGTCCGGGAGTTGAAAGGGGGCTAAAAGGGCCGGATACCACTTGCCACTGGGACGATGATGGCAGCGTGACAAGTAGCGTAGCGCCGTGCCCTCCGGCGCCGAGAGGCCGCGGCTGCGCAAATAGGCCTCGGCTGGCGAGCCTTGCAGCGGCTTTGCCCGTTCCCAGAGTGCCCGGCACCACTGTGCGGAAGTGGACGGAACAGAGCGTCGTTGGGGTATTTCCCACCTTTGCGATAAAGGCCTCGCTTGTGTGTGGGGCCGCAGGGCGGCCAGGACATCGCTGCGCTTGCACCCTGCGTGACAGGTAAAGAGCAGGGCCTTGCGCCCGACACGCACACTGAGGGACAGATTCCGGTCATCGTGCGAGGGGCACCGGCACATACCATGGTCCGTGGACCACGTGCCGTGCAGAGCCTCACAGAGAGCCCGGCCTTGATGGTACAGCTTGGAGCGGTCTGACGCACTCATGCGGGAGCCCCTCGGCATTCCTCGCGGCAAGGTGGTAAGGGCTACGTTGACTTGCCGCCAGGCCGACTTCCTGCTGGCGGAATGTCATCGAGCGATGAGAAGCCAAAAAGGCTCAGATAGTTGAGCTCGATCGGCTCCGGTGCTCCTGCAGCGATAATTTCAAGCGTCGCGTGGTGCTTTGCGATGACGCATGCGGTAAGGAGATCAGCAGCCGGCTTGTGTCCGACTTCGACTGTGGCCTGCCCGGCCCAGTAGAAATGATCTGGCAAGCATCTGCTCGCGATCTGAGCTGTGCGGATCCAGTTTTGTCGCCACTCGGCCGATGCATCGTTAACTGCCTTACCAATCGGCCGCCAATGCTCGTACTCCAGGGTGTCAAGATGAAACCAAAAGTCACGAAGGCTTGGAGCGGTCACTCCAAAGAGGGATAGGTTCCGGTCAAGGTAAGCAATGCCGCTGAAGCAGGTGGCCCAGTCAGAAATCCTGATCAAGGCGCAGTGCGTGCGGCTCAAGCCAAGGGTCTCGGAGGCAATCCGATCGACACACTGAATCGTATGGGCCCTTAGTTCGTCGATATCAAAGCCGCATTCCGCGAGTGCAAGCCAAAGCGTAGCGGAATGTCCTTGATCGACCAGTGTGAAGAACTCTGATTCCTGCCTGATGCGTGCGGAAACAGCCTGTTGGATCTCCGTCAGCGGTTTCATGGTATGCCTCTCGGAAACGAAGGCTTCCGCCAGGGCGAGGGCACGCGAAAAATCCGCGCACGCCAGCCATGAGCAACGCGGCCGCGATCTGGAATCGGGCCTTTGCAATGACAGGCATGAAATCGGCTAATCGGAGCGGCCGGCTGTGCCCCTGGCGCAAACGCCTTCGAAGGTGGGGGATGGCGAAGACCGGTGTCAGGCCACGACCGGCGAAGCCCCACGCTAACGCTTTAGCGTGGGCACGGACCTTGCGCCCGACGATCTTCCACCCTTCCTTCCCCCCTTCGCTTCCAGGCGGCGCGAGCGGAGGTAGAACGAAAAATTAACAGTGAGACAGAACGTGTATTGATCGATGATGCCTAAGTAATAAAGGTGGAACCCGCCCCTGGCAGGAGCGGCGGGCTCCAGTACTGTGACAGTGAATGGCTGTGACATTCACTGTATTTTATGCCCTCAAATTATTATCACTATGGGGAAATTCAACGCTACGTTAGTTGCCTCGCACGCATGACTGGAGTCTAGCGCGAATTAGGTACGCAATTCGTACCGAGCAACCAGCCACACCTGCTAATTTCCACGTTTACTGAGGCATGGGAAGAGCAAAAATGCGGTTGTGCACAGATACACGACAAGTGCTAAATCTCCGAACAAAGCTAGAACTTTTTGAAGTATTACTATGATTATTAGTAAAGTATTATTTGTATACCTTTTGACTTTTAGACTCAGGTACTCTGCTTAACGGACACTCTTTTGTCTTAGCTTCAGCTTCGCCGTTTTAGAGCCAAACAAGGCAAGCTATACGGCAGTCACGGACGCATCGGTGGTAGCTGCAAGTCCCCTTTCCGGCGCGCCGTCGACAGAGCTTTAGCCCGCCTTACTCATGATGCGGGTGGATTGGCACGTTTGGACATTGCAGGTTCCAGCTGGGCGTACGCCGCCATTTGAGTCTATTTCGCCGCGTTGGTCTGGCTCGATATCCGGACGGTTGCGGACGTGTCGGGCTTAAAGTGGCTGTGTGCCGTGTCGGCCATGAGGAGTGTACTCCTTCGCCTTGTCCGCTTGGACCACGCAACCGCAGAGCACGATCGTGTGCTCGTCCAGCAGCCCGAGATGCCCGCTTCACTCTTTGGCCGCGTTGCAGCAGGGTTAAGGAAGGCCGGCCTGGTGCCACCGCGGCTGCCGAGGATGAATGTTTCTTAAAGCCGGCTCGCGGGGCAAAAGAAAAGGCCCCACGGCTTGCACTCCGCAGGGCCTTCTGAGAGGCAGCAATACGCACCTTCGAGTTAGTCTTTATATATTGCAAACGTCCGTGATGGGCAAGGTATCTTTGTCCAGCCTGCCTTCTTCAGAAGTGGAGCAAAATATGGAAGCGATGAGAACTGCTGCGGAGACTATCCGCGAGCGGCGTTTGTCCCTGCAGTTTAGAGAAGACACTGTTTCGGCTAGATAGAGATGTCACGGTTTTAGTGCTCGA
>NZ_DATBUP010000237.1:0-6097 GCF_036515995.1 Pedomonas sp.
CGCCTGTTCACGGACCTGCCGGGCGGGGCGTTCTCGCTCAACCTGCTCTACAACCGCGCGCTGGCTGCCGGGCGGCTGTACGGTCTGGTTCACACCGGGCTCTGGCACCACGTCGGCACGCCCGAGGCGGTGGAGGAAGCCACCGCCCGCCTGGAGCAGCTCTCTCACAGGGTGGCACACCCTGCGGCTGAGAAAGTGCGGCCAGACAAGAGTTTAGAGCTGCGATCTGATCCAATCAGATCGGAAACGGCTCTAAGGCAAGGATAAGCGCATGGCGGAACTGCAGGGAGGACGGCCCCGGGTTTACACGCTCGCCCCCCACGAGGCGTTCGTGGATTCGGTGGCGCGCGGCGTCTACGCCCTGACCGAGCGTGACCCCATCGGCCTTGCCCGCGCCCAGATCTTCCTGCCCAACCGCCGCTCCACCCGCGCCATGAGCGAGGCGTTCATCCGCCAGAGCGAGGCGCGGGCAACGCTGCTGCCCCGCCTGACCCCGTTCGGCGACATTGACGAGGACGAAGCCCTCGGCAGCTTCCTCGATGACTTCGCGGCAGAGACCGACATTCCCCCCTCCATCGGCGTCGTCGAGCGGCAGGTGGAGCTCTCCCGCCTCGTCAAGGCATGGCTGGCAACGCAGGGGCGCGGCGACACGCCCGCCGCCGAGGTGCACCGGCTGGCGGCGGCGCTCACCCGCACGCTGGACCAGCTCATCATCGAGCGTGTCGACCCCGCCCAGCTGCGCGAGACCGTGCCGGACACGCTGGCTGAACACTGGCAGATGACGCTGGGCTTCCTCTCCATCGTGCTCGACGCATGGCCGAAGCACTTGGCCGAGCGCAAGCTCATTGACGCGACCGACCGGCGCAACCGCCTGCTCGAAGCGCTCACCCGCCGCTGGATGGACGCCCCGCCCGAGCATCTGGTGGTGGCGGTGGGCTCCATCGGCTCCATTCCCGCCGCCGCGGATCTGCTGCGCGTCATCGCCCGCCTGCCCAATGGTATGGTGGTGCTGCCGGGGCTGGACCTTGAGCTGGACGATGCCGCGTGGGAGGCGGTCGATCCGCGCCATCCGCAGTGGGACCTGAAGCAGCTGCTCAACACGCTGGGCGTCGCGCGGGAGGAAGTGGAGCCGTGGCCGTGGGACGGTCACGCCGAGCCGCACCGGGTCGAGGCCACCCGCATCGCCATGCTGCCCGCCGCCGTCACCACCCGCTGGCACAACCTGCCCCCGGCGGACAAGGCGCTGGAAGGCGTCAAGGTGATCGAGGCCGCCAACCCGCCCGAGGAAGCGCAGGTCATCGCGCTGGCCCTGCGCCGGGTGCTGGAGGAGCCGGGCAAGACCGCCGCGCTGGTCACGCCCGATCGCAACCTTGCCCGGCGCGTCGCCGCCCTGATGCGCCGCTACGGCGTGGAGATCGATGACTCGGCAGGCCGCCCGCTCGGCAACACGCCGCCCGCCGTCTTCATGCGCCTGCTGGCCACCGCCACGCTGCGGGAATTCTCCGCCGTCTCCCTGCTGGCGCTGCTCAAGCATCCGCTC
This sequence comes from Pedomonas sp., assembly GCF_036515995.1. Taxonomy (NCBI): domain Bacteria; kingdom Pseudomonadati; phylum Pseudomonadota; class Alphaproteobacteria; order Sphingomonadales; family Pedomonadaceae; genus Pedomonas; species Pedomonas sp. Next base: position 1,541 of record NZ_DATBUP010000237.1, read on the forward strand.
GCCTGCTCCCACGCCAACCGCGCCGCGCACCTGCATTCCGTGCGCGACCTTGACCGCCACGTGCTGCGCCGCCTGCGCGCCGCGCCGGGACTGGACGGCATCCGGAAAGCCATCGAGGGGCTTCAGGATGACAGCAAGGATCTGGCCCGCATCGGCCGCAACCTCGAGCGCTGGTGGAAGGGCATCGCCTCCATCCTCGAGCCCTTCTCTGACCTGATGCACACCGATCAGGTGGACGGCGAGACGATGCTGGACGCCCACATCAACGCCAGCCAGAAGCTCGTCGGCAACGGAGACCTGTGGCTGGGCGATGCCGGACGCGAACTCTCCGCCCGCCTCGGCGATCTCAAGCGCTGCGGCGAACGGCTGGGCCGGTTCGAGCCGGAGGATTACCCCGCGCTCTTCACCGCATGGCTGGATGATGTCGTCGTGCGCCCGCATTACCGCACCCACCCGCGCCTGGCGATCTGGGGTCTGATGGAAGCGCGCCTCCAGCGCATGGACCTGATGATCCTCGCCGGTCTCAATGAGGGCGTATGGCCGGGCATCCCCGCGCCCGATCCCTGGCTCAGCCCCGCCATCCGCCGGACGCTGGGTCTGTGGACGGTCGAGCGCCGCGTCGGCCAGAGCGCGCACGATTTCTCCCAGCTTCTGGGCTCGGCCAACGTGCTGCTCACCCGGGCGCGCAAGGACGGCTCGGCCCCCACCGTGCCCTCCCGCTTCTGGCTGCGCCTCGAGGCGACCGTCGGCGGCATGCCGCATGACAACGAACTGCTGGCCCTCGCGCGCGGGCTCGACCATCCCCACGCCGTCGTGCCCGCCGATCGCCCGCGCCCGACCCCGCCGGTCACGGCCCGTCCGCGCAAGCTCTCCGTCACCGAGGTCGAGACCCTCCTGACCGACCCGTATGTGTTCTACGCTCGCAAGATCCTGCGCCTGCGCCCGCTCGACCCGCTGGAGGCGGACCCTGACGCGGCCGAGCGCGGCACCCTGCTGCACGAGGCGCTGGAGAACTGGGCGCGCAAAGGCGTGTTCTCCGCCCAGCACCTGCAGGCCGAAATGGAAAAGGTGCTGGCGGACATCTTCCGCCAGCCGCTCATCGCCAACCTGTGGCGGCCCCGGCTCCAGCGCATCTCGAACTGGGTGGCCGCCCGCGTGCATGAGCGCATGGCCGGCAACTGGACGCAGGCGGGCGTCGAGGTCAGCGGCGAGATCGAGGTCGCGGGCATCACCCTCAAGGGCAAGGCGGACCGCATCGAGCGTGACCACGAGGGCAGGCTGGCCATCATCGACTACAAGACCGGCGAGCCGCCCACCCACGCCCAGCGCGAGAGCGGCTATGCGCCTCAGCTCCCGCTGCTGGCCCTCATTGCCGAGCACGGCGGCTTCAAGGAGCTGGGCGCGGCAAAGGCCGCTGACCTGCGCTACTGGAAGCTGAGCGGCGGCGCGACCGAGGGCAAGGACACGGACGCCCTCATCTATGGCCGCAAGCCGTGGATCACGGTGGAGGACTGGGTGGCCATGTCCGTCATCCGTCTCAAGGACGCGGTGCAGGAGTATCTGGACGGCACGGCGCCGTTCATCGCCAAGCTGCACCCCGAGTATGCGCGCGGGCAGGATTACGACGTGCTGGCCCGGGTCGATGAATGGCTCGGCCGCACCAATGGCAACGGTAATGGTAACAGCAACGGCAGCGGTCATGACAACGGGAACGGGGGCGGCAATGGCCAGGGCTAGTTTCCGGCTGACGCCCGAGCAGGCGCGCGCGGCGGACCCCACTGCTCCGGTCTGGGTGTCGGCCTCGGCCGGCTCGGGCAAGACGCAGGTGCTCACCGCCCGCGTGCTGCGCCTGCTGCTCCAGGACGTGAAGCCGGAGTCCATTCTCTGCATCACCTTCACCAAGGCGGCGGCGGCCGAAATGGCCACCCGCGTGTTCAAGGTGCTGGGTGACTGGGCCCGCGCCAGCAATGACCAGCTTCGCGCCGAGTTCGAGGGGCTGGGCGAAATCCCCAGCCCGGAACGGCTGGGCCGCGCCCGCACGCTCTTCGCCCGCTGCCTTGATGCCGAGGGCGGTCTGAAGATCCAGACCCTGCACGCCTTTGCCCAGTCCCTGCTCGCCAGCTTCCCGCTGGAGGCGGGCATCGCGCCGGGCTTCTCGACGCTCGATGACCGCACCGCGTCCGAGGCGATCCGCACGGTCATGACCGCCGAGCTCTCCCGCGCCGCGCGGCAGGGCGACCACCGCCTGCTGGAAGACGTCGCCTGCATCTCCGTCGCGGCGGGCGACCAGAAGTTCATGTCCATCGTGAACGAGCTGATCCGGCAGGGCCCGCGCATCCTCGGCTTTGCCGGGCAGGGCGGCCTGCGCGGTATCGAGCCGCGCCTGCGTGCCCTGTTCAGCCTGCCGCGCGACGGCTCCCCGACCGACTGGCTCGCCGGTCAGGTGACGGACGAGCGCCTCCAGTGGCTTGAGCTGCCGCGTATTGCTGAAAGCTGGAAGCACGGCGCACCCGGCGATCAGGACAAGGCCGCCCGCCTCCAGCTCTGGCTGGCGCGCGAGGCCCATGACCGCGCTGACACGTTCGATGCCCTGCGCGGCCTGTTCTTCAGCGAATCCTCCGGCAAGCCCTTCGCCAAGCTGGCAACCAAGGGCGCGATCACCTTCGATCCCGACATTCTGGAGGTGGCGGACAAGGCGCTCAACCGCGTGGCGGAGCTTCAGGACACCCTGTCCCGCTTCCGCGCCGTCGAGACCGCCGCCTGCTACCTGCGCTTCGGCTTCACGCTGGCCGCCGCCATGGACGCCTACAAGGCGCGCGTCGGCGCGCTCGGCTTCGATGACCTCATCGCCCGCGCCGCCCGCCTCCTCACCGCCGAGGGCGCGGCCCAGTGGGTGCGCTACAAGCTGGACATGTCGATCGATCACGTGCTGGTCGATGAAGCGCAGGACACCAACGCCGACCAGTGGGCCATCGTCCGCGCCCTGACCGAGGAGTTCTTCGCCGGCATCGGCACCCATGAGCCGGGCCGCACCGTCTTTGCCGTGGGTGATCTCAAGCAGGCGATCTTCGGCTTTCAGGGCTCAGACCCCGCCACCTTCATCGAGGCGGAACAGCGCTACGCGGCGGAAGCCGAGGCCGTGGGCGCGGAGCTGCGCCGCGTCCCGCTCGACCGCTCCTTCCGCTCGACCGAGGCGGTGTTGAAAGTGGTCGATGCTGCCATCAACCAGCTCGGCCCGGACGCCCTTGGCATTCGCGAGGCGCACCCGCACGTCGCCTCCCGCTCCGGCCAGACCGGCATGGTCGCGCTGTGGCCCGCCATCGAGCCGACGGCGGCCGAGGAAGAGGAAGCCGCGGACACCGCCGTTGCGGAAATGGACTGGCAGCCCCCGGCCGAGCGCAAGCTGGCCGAGCAGATCGCCCACCAGATCGCTGACTGGCTGCGCCGCGGCGAAATGCTGGAAGCCCGCAACCGCCCGGTGCGCCCCGGCGATATCCTGGTGCTGGTGCGCAAGCGCAGCGAGTTCGTGCGCGCCCTCGTGGCGGAGCTGGCTCACCTGCGCGTGCCCGTGGCGGGCGTTGACCGCATGATGCTGGCCGTGCCGCTGGCGGTCCGGGACATCCTCTCCCTCATCCGCTTCGCCCTGCTGCCGGACGATGATCTGACGCTGGCCGAGGTGCTCAAGTCCCCCTTCATCGGCTGGAGCGAGGATCAGCTCTTCGCCGTCGCCAACGGGCGGGGCGAGGCCTCGCTGTGGACCGAGCTGAAGCGCTGGGCCGATACGGGCGAGACCGAGGCCGCGCGCGCCTATGACCGCCTGCACGACGTCATGGCCGTCGCCGACTGGGCGCCGCCCTACGAGTTTCTGGAAATCGTGCTCTCCGACCTTGGCGGGCGGAACCGGGCGCTCGGCCGCTTCGGCCCGCAGGCGCGCGATCCGCTCGACATGCTGATGGAAGCGGCGCTCGCTTACGAGCGGGATTTCCCGCCCTCCCTGCAAGGCTTCCTCGACTGGCTGGAGCGCGGCGACATCGAGGTGAAGCGCGACCCCGAAGCCGCCCGCGATGAAGTCCGGGTGATGACCGTGCACGGCGCCAAGGGCCTGCAGGCCCCGGTCGTCATTCTGGCGGACGCCTACGCCTTGCCGGACGAGAAGAACCCAATGGTGCCGATCAGGGCCCAGGGGGAGGGGGTGCAGGACGGCACCGTGCCCATCTGGTACGGCGGCAAGGCCTACGCCGTCGGCCCGGTCAGCCAGTCCATCGAGGCCATCCGCAAGAAGCAGGCGCAGGAGCACGCCCGCCTGCTTTATGTCGCGCTCACCCGCGCCGAGGACCGGCTGTATATCGCCGGCTGGAAACCGGCCCGCAACATCAGCCGCAGCCTGACGCCGTGGTACGAGACCGTCGCCTCCGCGCTCGATGAGCTTGGCGCACATACCATCGATGACCCGCTCTGGCGCGCTTACGGCGAGATCCGCTGCTTCCGTCTCGAAGGGCCGACCAAGCGATTCGACCAGCCGGGCGAGGGGGACGTGCAGCCCGCAACCGAGCTGCC
>NZ_DATBUP010000238.1:0-13506 GCF_036515995.1 Pedomonas sp.
GAAGCCAGTGGTCGAGCCGACCGGGACGCGAGCGTTGCCGCCCAGGTTGCAGTTGTACGACTCTTCGCCCAGCAGCGCCTGCGCGGTCGGGCCGTCGCTGTCTTCCCAGTAGGTGGCGTAGCCGCGCACGGTCAGCGCGTCAGTCGGGTGTGCGATGAAGCTCGCGGCAACCTGGCGGGTGTCACGCTCGCCCAGCTTGCCCGAGAAGCCGACGTTATCGTACTGGCCGTCGGTGTGGTAGTAGCGGCCCGACAGGCGTACGCCCAGCTTGTCCTCGACCAGCGGGCCCTCGACGGAGGCCTTCACTTCCGCAGTGTTGTAGGACTCATAGCTGACGTCGACGCTGCCCTTGACTTCGTCGGTCGCCGGCGCGCGGGTGATGAAGTTGATGGCGCCGCCGAAAGTGGCGCGGCCGAAGTTGGCCGACTGCGGGCCCTTCACGACCTCGACGCGCTCGATGTCGGTCAGACCGGAAGTCGAGCCGCCCGGAATGGCAACGCCGTCAACGAAGATGGTCACGGCCTGGCGGTTCGGGGAGTCGCCCGGGTACATGCCGCGCATGGTAATGGTGGTGAAGCTGCGGTCGTTGCGGTTGGCAGCGCTGTTCTGGTAGCGCAGGCCCGGCACGAACGCGTTGAGGTCGTTCAGGCCCTGCACGCCGCGAGCCGCAAGGCCTTCGCCGGTCATGGCGGTGATGGCGACGGGGACGTCGACCAGGCTTTCGCCACGCTTACGGGCGGTCACGATGATCTCGCCCATGCCCAGTTCGCTGCTGCTGGATGCAGCCGGCTGTGCCGGAGCTTCCTGTGCAGAAACCGCCGGGGCTGCAAGCCCGAGAGCCAGACCTGCGGTTGACGCCATCAGGGTCGATTTGCCCGCAAAAACAAAAAACTTACGCAAAGTTCTCTCCTCCACTGACTGCTTCCACGCACTGGTCCCGGAAGCAGGGTTCGCTTTCTTTCAGATCCCATTCGGTCGCATTTTAAGACTATGCGATCTTGTTCTTAGGCCGTGATCATCCAGAGTGAAAGATGGGATGGTCCACTGCGAAATTATGTCTATCCGTGGGGCGGATAGACCGTTGCGGTTTGATCGGCTGGTGGACAGATGGCTCGGTGGATCTAGCGGTGGGCAGAAGCTACGGCGGAAACTGACGTTTGCATCAAAACAGAACGAAAATTATAAATGCAAAGGAATAAGCTGATGCAAGCAGCACACCAGCCGCCAATGATGAAGCTCTTCGCGATGCCCATGGGGGCAGGCGGGCATATTGCGGGGTGGCGGCATGCCACCGCCAAACCGGGTCTGATCCACGAAATCGATTTTTGGCAGGAAATTGCGCGTACAGCCGAGCGCGGCAAGTTCGACGCGATTTTCCTCGCTGATTCCCAAGGGTTTCGTCCTGTCGTCGGGCGAGATGCATTCAGCCGCCTCGACAACATGCGAATGGATCCGATTACCTTGCACGGGGCGCTTGCAGTTTCCACGTCTCGTATCGGCTTGATCGGAACTCTGTCCACCAGCTACAACGAGCCCTACTCTGCGGCCCGGAGACTGGCGACACTGGATCACATCAGCAAGGGTCGCGCTGGTTGGAACGTGGTGACTTCAACCAGCGAGAACGAGGCGCACAACTTTGGACGTGATGCGCACTTCGGCCACGCGGAGCGATATGAGCGCGCCGGTGAGTTCATCGATGTGGTAAAGGGCCTGTGGGACAGCTGGGACGATGACGCCTTTGTGATTGACCCGGCAAGCGGCCGCTATTTCAATCCGGACAAGGTTCACGGACTTTATCACCAAGGCAAGCACTTCAGGGTGGCAGGCCCCATGACCATGGGTCGCCCGCCGCAGGGCCATCCGGTGATCGTGCAGGCCGGTGCATCCGAAGCCGGCCTTGATCTGGCGGCGGCCACGGCAGAGGCGGTGTTTACTTCGCACCCGATGCTGGAGAGCGCGCAGCAGTTTTACCAGGACTTGAAAGCGCGCGTGATTGCCAAGGGACGCAGCGCCGATAGCCTCAAGATCCTGACCGCGATCCAGCCGATCGTGGCGTCGTCCGAGGCCGAGGCGAACGCCATTTCTGACGAGTTGACCGCGCTTATTCACGAGGACGTCGCGATCTCTCTGCTCCAGATGTCGCTCGGCGGATTTGACTTCAGCGGCCATGATCTGGACGGTCCGCTGCCGGATCTTCCTCCCAGCAAGGCCTCTCAGGGCACGCAGAAGCGGATCGTCGATCTGGCGCGCAAGGAAAATCTGTCGATCCTTCAGGTGGCCCGCCAAGTGGCTGCAGGCCGCACCAGCAAGATGGTAAACGGCACTGCGGTGCAGATCGCTGATACGCTGGAGCAGTGGTTCAAGGCCGGGGCAGCCGACGGCTTTGTCATCGCCGCTCCCATTCTGCCGGATATGCTGGCTCGCTTCGTTGACGAGGTGGTGCCGATCCTGCAGGAGCGAGGTCTGTTCCGGCAGGACTACGCAGGGACGACCTTACGCGAGCATCTGGACCTGGAGCGCCCGGTCAGCCGCTATGCGCTGGATCCGGAGCTGCACCAAGAGCCCGAAATCTGGAAGAACATTTTTTAAGGGAGATAGTCCATGAAAGTTCTCGGCCTTCTCCCCTATGCGGATGAAAGCGAGCTCAAGGCGGCAAGCACTGCCTTTGATGCTGAGTTCGTGCGCAAGCTGGCGACGCTCTATGATGAAACCGGCTATGATCGTATTCTGATTGCCCAAAGTGCAAAGTCGCCTGACGGTCTGGCAACGGCCGCTCATGTGGCTGCGATCACGAACAACTTGAAGTTCATGATCGCGCACCGTCCGGGCTTCATTGCCCCGACAATGGCAGCGCGGATGCTCTCGACCATTGATCAACTGAGCAATGGCCGTGCCGGCGTGCACATCATCACGGCGATCAATGACGCGGAAACCCGGGCGGATGGCGATTTCCTCACCAAGGAGCAGCGCTATCACCGCAGTCGGGAATATGTGCAACTGCTGCGCCGTGCCTGGGCGGAAGATGCACCGTTCAACCATTTAGGGGACTTCTACCGCGTTGAGGGCGCCCAGACGATGCTCCGGCCGGCCAATGGCTCCATCCCGGTATACTGGGGCGGGTCATCAGACCTTGGCGTGAAGTTCGGTGCGGAATGTGCTGATGTCTATGCCTTTGCCGGGACGACGCTCGAGCGTAGCGCGCAGCTTATGCAGCAGGTGAGAGATGCCGCAGCGCCGCACGGCCGTTGTCCGCGCTTCCTGATGTCGATCCGTGTCGTGATAGCGCAGGATGATGCCGCAGCCTGGAAGCGGGCGGAGAGCATTGCCGATGCCTTGCGCGCCAAGTCCGGGGCTATCAAGATGGGCCTTGGCAGTGGCTCGGACGAGAGCGCCCAGCGCCGCGTGGCGGAGGCGATGGCGGCCCGGTCAGCGGCTGACCCGTGCTTGTGGGGCGGTGTGGTTGAGGCAACCGGCGGCCGGTCCCATGCCATGGCGCTGGTGGGCGGGCCCAAGACGCTCATCGAGGCGCTCAAGGCCTACGAGGCGCTTGGTGTGGATGAGGTCATTCTGCGCGGGTTTGACAACCTGGCGGACGCCGAGGCAATCGGTCGGGAGCTGATACCACACCTGGCATGATCGATCGGCCCTGACACGAAGAAGGCCCCGGTTGCGCCGCGCCACCGGGGCTTTTTTGTGCCAGGCACAACAGAGGTTGGAAATTTCATATTAATTAGCAACGAAAAATGGAAGTTGCCCCGGGCTCGGCGCACGCTGAAAATGGTTTATATCTTTTTGACAAGCTCTGCGTTTGACTCCTATTGCTGGGGTTCGTTCAGACTGCGCGTGGCGGTTCAGGCTCTACAGAGGACAGGATGTATCACCAGGCGAACCAGAGTGGCCCTTTGACTGAAGCTCTGCGTTGGTGAGCGTATGAAATCCCTTTTCCGATTGATTTTATTGACATCTTTCTTTTCCCCAAGCCTCTTTTCATCTTCGGCTTCTGCCCAGCAGGCAAGTGGCCCGGCACAGGTGCAGTCCGGACAACAGCAGGGCGCTCTGCAGGCGGACGACACTGGCTCTGTGCCTGTCAGCCTGCCGGAGATCCCCGACATCGCCGTGCCCTGGCCGGACCTGGACGCCTTTGCACCAGCCGAAGGTGCCACGCAGAGCCGTCGAGGTATGCGCTGGGATAATCTGAGCTATGCCGTTCAAATCATTGGCTTGAGGGATGTTGGACTGGAGGATCGTTTCCGGGAACTCTCAACACTGATCGGTGAGCGTGAGGGCCAGACATCCGGTGCGCAGATCAATCGCCGTGCCGAAGCGGATGTTAAGGCCATCACCCAATTGTTGAACTCCTACGGCTACTATGCCTCCACAACGGATGTCATGGTCGCGCCGGTTGGGGAAGAACAGCCGGGCAGGGTTCAGGTGACGCTGACGGTCAATCCAGGCCCACGTTACAAGTTCAGCGACATCCAGCTCAAGCTGCCCGAAAGCGCTTCTGTTGAAACCCGCGATCTGGTGTATCAGCTGTTTCCGCTGCTTCCAGGTGACTACATCGTCGCCAGCGATGTGGAATCCGCAGAAGGTGAACTGCTCCTGAAGCTTCCCCAACGCGGCTACCCCTTCGCCGAGTTCGGGACACGGCAAGTCCTGCTCGATGATCTGGACAACACCGGGATATACAGCCTGCCCGTCAGGCCCGGCCCTGTCAGCGTGTTCGGCTATTTCCGCATGAAGGGAGATCGGCTGTTCAGTGAAAAGCACCTCAATGTCCTGGCCCGCTTTGATCCAGGCGATCCCTATGACAGCCGTGACGTCGAGGATCTGAGGCAGGCGCTGGTGGCAACAGGCCTGTTCTCCAAGGTTGCGCTTCGTCCGGTCGAAACCGGTCAAGTATCGCCTGATGGCCGTTCCATTGTTGATATGGAAGTCGAGACGAGCAAGGGGCCGCAGCGGCGGCTTGCAGGCAGCGTGGGCTATGCGACCGGCGAGGGATTCCGCCTGGAAGGTCAGTGGATGCATCGCAACCTGCTTCCGCCCGAGGGCGCCGTTACCGTCGGGGCGGTGGCAGGAACCAAGGAGCAGCGGCTGGGCGTCAATCTTCGGCGGGCCAATGCAGGCAAGCGCGGCCGCAATATGTTCGCTGCGATAGAGACGAGCAGCGAGGATCGGGATGCCTATAGCGCACAGGCACTCACTGTAAGTGCGGGCTTCCAAAGGCCGCCTGATATCGCGCTGGAGCGCCGATGGGGATACTCGCTGGCTAGCGAAATAGTGATTACGAACCAGCGAGACCGGAGCCTTTTCTCCGAGGAAGGTGACGAAAACGGGCGTCGCCGTACCTTTATCATCGGTGCGCTGCCGGCCACTTTGCAGTATGACGGCTCCAATGACATGTTGGATCCTACCCGCGGGTTTCGTGTGGCGGGTCGGGTAACGCCGGAAGCGGCCTTCCAGGACGGTTTCTTCGGGTATACCCGGTTTCGGATTGATGCGAGCGGCTATCAGCCGGTTAGCGGCGACAATGTCGTGCTGGCTGGCCGCATTGCGCTCGGCGCAATTGCCGGAGCCGATCGCGATCGGATCGCCCCCAGCCGGCGGTTTTATGCTGGCGGCGGCGGGTCGGTGCGTGGATTTGGCTATGAAGAGCTTGGTCCCAAGGATGCGGATGGCGATCCGCTCGGTGGCAGGTCGCTGACCGAAGTCTCGGCGGAGCTGCGTTACCGCTTTGGCAATTACGGAATTGTCGCCTTTGTAGATGGCGGCCAGGTTTATACGGAGAAGCTGCCGCAGTTCAGCGACCTGCGCTTCGGTGCCGGTTTGGGCGCCCGGTATTACACGGCCTTCGGTCCCTTGCGGTTTGATATTGCAACACCACTTGGCCGCCGCAGCGGCGATCCGAAGTTTGCCGTCTATATTTCGATCGGACAGGCTTTCTGATGGAAACGGTCAGCGACGATACTCCGGCCCCCCGCCCAAAGTGGCGAAAGGGTCTGCTCATCACCGTGATGGGGATAGCGGCGCTGTTGGCCGTCGTCGTCATTGGGGTGTACGGGCTTAACACCGGTCCAGGGCGCGCCTTTCTTGTGCGCCAGATCATTAACCTGCAGCTGGAATCCGGCATGCGGGTCCATATCACCCGTATCGATGGGTCACTGTACAGCACGTTCACGGTGCGCGACCTTCGGTTGCTGGATCTTGACGGCGAATTTCTGCGCGTTCCCAGTGCCGAAGTGGATTGGGTGCCAATGTCGATGCTGAGCAAACACGTGGTGCTGAACCGCGTATACGTGCCAAGCCTGACATTCTCCCGCGTTCCGCGCCTGAATGAGGTGCCGTCTGACCCTAATAAGCCGCTGTTCCCGAATATCGATATTACCCTTGGTCAGGCAACGGTAGACCGCATCGTCATCGGCCCGCAGGTCGCGGGCAGGCAGTATGTTGCCCGGGCCAAGGCGAGCGGCCTGCTTCAAGATGGCCGACTGCAACTGGACGCGGACGCTTCGGCAGACGCGGGAGATCGGCTGCGGCTGAAGGCCTCGATCGACCCCGAGGAGGATATGCTCGACCTGTCTGCGCTGGTGACCGCACCGGTTGGCGGGCTGGTCTCCAGCATGGCCAAACTCGACAAGCCGCTGGTTTTGACGCTTAACGGAGCCGGCGGCTGGAGCCGCTGGGATGGGACGCTCGCCTCCCGATTGGCGGATGATGACCTGCTCACGCTGCAAATTGCGGGTCGAAGCGGCACCTTCGAGATCACCGGCCGCGCGGCCCCTGCACTGCTGCTGACAGAAGGGCCTGCCACGCGGTTGCTGGCTGAGGGCTTGGAGATCCGGTCCAAGTTCGGCTTCGATCTGCCAAACATTGCACTGGCAGTGAATGTCTCGGCCCCGGCTTTCAACATCAACGCGGAGGGCGGGCTTGATGCGGATACGAGCCACCTCAAGGAACTGAAGGTCGATGCCCGGCTGACTGAACCTGCCGCCGTCATGGATGGCATCAGCGGTGAAGACGTGGTGCTCATAGCCCTGCTGAATGGCCCGATTGCGGCCCCCGAAATCCGTTTTGATGCGCAGGCAAAACGTGTCGGCTACGAGGCGACGCAGGTGCACGGCCTGAAAGCCGCAGGGACGGTCTCCATGTCCGATACGGGCGACATGACCATGCCGGTTGAGCTATCGCTGGCATCGGTCGATGGCCTGAATGAAGCGGTGGCGGGTCTTCTGAGCCGGTTGAAACTGCAAGGAGTGGTGCAGATAACGCCCGAGGCGGTGTCAGCCGACAAGGTTTCGTTCACGTCCCAGCATTTGTCTGGTCGGGCCGGCTTCCGTCAGGTTGTGGCAAGTGGGGCCTACTCGGCCAATGTAGATGCAAAGCTGTCGCGCTACACCGTGCCCAACTTCGGCATGGTCGAAGGGACGGTCAAGGGCGCTCTGGGCTCTGACCCGAAGACCGGTGCGCTGACCATGCACGGCGATGTGCGGGCCCAGGCCTTGCGGCTCGACAACGAAAGCGCGCGTGAGTTTTTGGGTGGCCAACCGGTCCTTGAGGCCTCGGTACGCCAACTGGCCGACGGGCGCATCGTCGTGCGCAAGGGCACCTTGCAGGCGCCGCGCCTGCAGTTCAATGTGAGCCGCGGCGTCTACGCGCCGGATGGAACGCTGGATTTTGCCGCCGCTGGCAAGTCGGCGGCCTATGGCCCGTTCACAGTTGCGGCGTCCGGGCCCGCTATGCGCCCGGCGGTTCGAGCGACTGCTGCCCGTCCGGACCTTGGCCTTGGCCTGCGGGATATCAACCTTGCCGCGGCACCGGAGCCGGATGGCTATTTTGTCACCCTGGCAGGCCAGTCGTCTCAGGGCGACCTAAACGGCCGTGCCCGCATCATTCTCGACCAGGGGCCGATCGCGGCGGAAATCGAGGAGCTGCGGCTTGCCGATTTGCGCCTGAAGGGCAGGGTGGAGCAAACACAGCAAGGGCCGTTCCAGGGGCTCCTGACGCTGAACGGCTCTGGGCTGAATGGCAATGTACGCCTTGCCGCCGAAGGCGACGTGCAACGGGCGGACGCAAACATCGAGGCCCGTCGTGCCCGCCCGCCGGTCCTGCCGGCGCTTGCAATCGGGGAGGCCTCCCTCAAGGCAAGTCTGCGGCTGCCGGAAAGCGGGGCCGATGTTAATGCCACCCTTGCGGCGCGGCTGGTCCAGTATGGTCAGTGGCGCATCGAAAAGGTGTCGGGTACGGCCAATCTTGCCGGTGGTACGGGCAAGGCGGATATTTCTCTGGCCGGACGCTACAAGACCCCGTTTGAGATGGCCGCAACGGCCGTGATGGAGCCGAGCCGGGCGCAGGTGGCGCTCAATGGCTCGTTGAGCGGGCGGCGCATTCGAATGGCGGCGCCGGCGGTGGCAACGAAGACCCAGACAGGCTGGCGGCTTGCTCCCGCGACCATCAATTTTGCCGGCGGCAGTTTGAATGTTGAAGGGGAAACGGGGCCAGTCACGACGGCGAAGGCCAGCTGGACGGGACTGAACCTGCGCTTCCTTGATGCAGTCGATCCGGAGCTTGGTTTTTCCGGGTCGTCCTCCGGGACCGTGAATTTTGCCATGCCATCGGGCGGCGGCACTCCAAATTCAGAGCTGAGGATGGTCGTCAGCCGGTTGCAGCGTGCAGGCCTCACCACCGTGTCGCCCCCGCTGGATCTCGGCGTCAACGCATCGCTGTCAGAGCGACAGGCGGCCATACGGATGCTGCTGCGCCATGAAAAGGCGGTGGTCGGCTCGATGCAGGCCCGCCTGAACATGAGCCCGTCGGATGAGCGGGCCTGGACTGACCAGCTCTGGAGCGCGCCGCTGGCGGGTGGAATGCGGTTCAACGGTCCTGTCGAGCTGCTCTGGGCCATGAGCGGCCTCAAGGGGCAGGAACTGAGCGGCACGCTGGATGTGGCTGCCGATATGAGCGGCACGCTTGCGCAGCCGCTGGTACGCGGTGCCGTGCGCACTTCGGACATGGCGTATGAGAACATCGCTTTTGGAACCCGCGTGCAGAACCTGGCGCTTGATGCCCGCTTTGGCGGCTCCAGACTCCAGCTGGTGTCGCTGACCGGCACGACGCCGGGCGGCGGGAAGCTGTCGGCCAGCGGATACGCCGATCTGAACCAGGCACAGGGTTTTCCGATGAACGTGAAAATCAACCTGGACCAGTTCCGCGCTGCGCGAACCGATACACTGCAGGCAAGCATCAGCGGGCCGATCACGATCCGCCGGGATCAGAGCGGAGGGCTGATCGAGGGTAACATCCGGATTATCGAGGCGCGCTACCGGTTCACCGGCATGGCGGCTGCCGAAGTGCCCCAGCTTGAAGTGCAACGGATCGGCGATATTCCGGCCAGGGTCGATGCCGCTGGGCCGACAGGCCAGCCCGCGCTTGATTTCAATCTCAATGTGAAGGTCAGCGCTGATAACCGCATCTTCATTCAGGGAATGGGCCTTGATTCCGAATGGAGCACGGATCTTACGATTGGCGGCACGCTCTTCAGGCCGCAAATCGGCGGCGAGGTCGAAGTAGTGCGCGGCAATTACTCGTTTGCGGGTCGCCGGTTTGACCTGAACCGGGGCATCATTCGTCTGGGAGGAGAGTTCCCGCCGAATCCGACGCTCGATATTGAGGCCGGTGCAACCGTCGAAGGCGTCGAGGCCCTGCTGTTGGTCACAGGGCCGGCGATGAAGCCTGAGATCAGCTTCTCATCCGTGCCCACCCTGCCGCAGGATGAGATCCTGTCCCGCCTGCTGTTTGGTGGTTCCGCGGCCGAGTTGTCGGCAACCGAGGCATTGCAGTTAGCGGCCGCTGTGGCGTCGCTGCAGGGCGGTGGTGGGGGCGGGCTCAACCCGCTCGGCAAGCTGCGGCAGGCAACCAGCGTAGACCGCCTGCGTATCGTTGGGGCGGATGAGGCGACCGGGCGCGGCACCTCGCTGGCGGTCGGCCAGTACCTGACCGATGACGTGTATGTGGAAGTCTCAAGCGATACACATGGCAACACCGTGACGCAGCTTCAGATTGAGCTGACCAAGGCGTTGAGCATCCTGTCCCAGGTGGGCCAGACCGGGCAAAGCAGCCTTCAGCTTCAGTACGCCAAAGATTACTGAGCGGCGCGCTGCACTGCTGCGGTAAGTAGGGTGAGGCGTTCCGGCATCAGAGGGGGAGCCCTGTACATTTGCTGCCCGCATCCGACGGACACAGTTGGGGCGCCGAGCGTTAAATGGCCAGAACGGTGCCGCGCAATCCCTTAGAGGTTCTAAAGATTGCCGGTAACCAGCGGGCAATCGGGGAGAATCTGGAATGGCAGAAAAGAGCACCAAGGCGAAATCGGGTGGCAGCAAATCCGGCGGGGCCAAGTCCAATGCCTTGCAAAAGCCCCTCCAGCCATCGAAGGAACTGGCGGCAATTGTCGGGGACGGGCCGATTGCGCGCAGTGAAGTGGTGAGCAAGGTCTGGGACTACATCAAGAAGAACGACCTGCAGAACCCAGAGAATCGTCGCGAAATCCTGGCTGATGACAAGCTGGAGCCGGTGTTTGGCAAGAAGAAGGTGACGATGTTCGAGATGAACAAGTATCTCAATCAGCACCTGAAATAAGGATGCTGATCGAGATACCTGGTTTTCTGGACGCAAGGGTCGCCGTCAGTTGCTGGCCAGCAGCGCGGCGGCCCTGGATGTGGGTGCATTTTCCAGTCCTATCTGGATGTCCCACCCGGCGGGCTGCTGGTACACCCGCAAGCCGAATTCGGGCAGAATGGCAAAGAGATGGTCAAATATATCTGACTGAATACCTTCGTATTCTGCCCAGACGATCGTTGAGGCGAAGCAGTAGATTTCCAGCGGAACGCCGGTGGGCTCCGGCGGCATCTGGCGCACCATCAGCGACATTTTCTGATGCACGCCCGAGTGAGCCTTGAGATAGGCGAGAACATATGCCCGGAAGCAGCCGATGTTGGTTAGGCGGCGAGCGTTGACGGGCTGGCTCGCACGATCGGGATGGCTGGCATTCCAGATATCGATCTCGGCCTGCTTGGCATCGAGATACTCCCTCAGCAAAGCGAAACGGCGCAAGCCGGCACGCTCGTCCGGCGTGATGAAGCGGATGCTGGCCAGATCGATATTGATGGCGCGCTTGATGCGGCGACCGCCGGATTCTTGCATGCCCCGCCAGTTTTTGAAACTGTCGGTGATGAGCCGGTAGGTTGGAATCGTCGTGATCGTTTTGTCCCAGTTCTGGACCTTGACCGTATGCAGGGCGATATCGATGACGTCGCCGTCCGCATTCACCTGCGGCATCTCGATCCAGTCCCCCACGCGCACCATGTCGTTGGTGGTGAGTTGAACGCTGGCGACGAGCGACAGCAGCGTGTCCTTGAATACAAGAGTAAGGACCGCCATCAACGCGCCAAGGCTCGAGAGCAACAGCAGGGGCGACCGCTCGATCAGCAGCGCGATGGCAACGATGATGCCCACGCTGTAGAGCACGATTTTAAAAAGCTGGATATAGCCCTTGATCGGGCGGCTGGCCGCATCCGGGCGGCGGGCCCATAATTCATTGAAAATATTGAGAAAGCCACTAGCCGTTGCCACCAGCGCCATGACGATGAAGGAAGAGGCAACGTTCTCGATAATAAGCCTGGGCGTTTCTGGCAGACTTGGCACCAGAGCAACGCCATTCTGAATGACCAGGGCGGGTACAATATAGGCGAGCCGCTGTACCACCTTGTAACGAAGCAAAAGTCCTTCGCCAAAAAGGGACGTGCGCTCGGCTAGCTGGCGGGCCAACCGCACCAGGACAAACTTTGTAATCCAGTCAGCAATCCAGGCTGCCAGGCAAAGGGCGGCGATACCAATCAGGCTGTTTACAATCGGGTAGGCTTGGAGAAATTCGGCTGTCGTCATCAATCCGGTTGGCGCGTGAAGGGGCGCAAAGCGCCTCGCACCGTCTCGTTGCAATGGCGGAAATAGATCGGGCTTCCCCCTCAGGAATGCCCGAGCGAGGCGCAAGCGTCAACCCTTCGGCCCGGAAAGAGCGGTTAAGACTGAGAGAAGTCGCCGCTCCAGATGCCGTACAGCGCTGCCAGCGCAACAAGGACGAGGAAGGTGTTAACGCCGATGAACACGAAGGCAGGTAAACGGCGGACCTTGGGGATTTCCGGCGGTATGCCGGGTTGCAGGTGCCGCCAGATGCCTGCGACGAAACAGAAGGCGCTGAGCATGACCAGCACTGTCGCTGTGGCCATGATCAGCCAGTCCGCCACGATGTCCTCAAGGACGGCCCGGACGCCGATGCCGCTCGCCAGTGAGGCGAGGCCAGTGCGCACCCAGGCAGCGTAAGTGCGCTCGGCAGCAAAGATGGTGCGATCCGCCGCCAGCTCCGTCCGACGGTCCGCGCTTTCAAACGCCTGCCGGGAGCTGTGTTCGACGGCTTTTGCGCTTTTCTTGATCTGCTCCGTCTGGGTTCTTAGCCCGTCTGGCATTCGGGCGGAGCTGTCCTCGGTGGGGTGCGGCGGTCGGGAAGATGGTGTGGACATGACGACACAACTCCGGAACAGGGAGGCCCCGGCGCACGCCCAGGCCATCAGCGGCTTAGGCCTGCGAGGGGGCGCGCAGCCTTGCCAGAACCAGCCGCCCGTTCTCCCGGACCGACTGGCTGATGCGGACAAACGGGTAGGCCATCTGTTTTAGGTAGAATAACGGTATCTTGGCCGGATTGTTGCTGTTCTCTTCGATCCATTCTGCATTGGGAATGCCGGTTGGAGGGTAAACATCTCGGTCTGAGCAATGGGAGCCAAACAGCTTGTCCCAGATGACCAGACGCTCGCCGTAGTTTACATCGAAATGTTCTTCCAGGCATGAATGATGCACCCGATGGTACTGGGGGCTGACAATAAAGTTGCCCAGCCAGCCCAGGTTGGTTCGGGTGTTTGAGTGGATGAAATAGCCCCAGAAGTTGTTCAGCACGGCAAAAAGAACCCATGCCGGGTAGGACCCGCCAACAAAGGCAATGGGAATGGTGCGAATGGCCCCGGAGATGGTGCTCTCGAACGGGTGGGTTCGATGGGTTGTGGCCGGATTGAGATGGCGCTGGGAATGGTGAATGGCGTGAAAGTGCCAGAGCCACCGTACTTCGTGGCGAATTCGATGCGACCAGTAGAACATGAAGTCTGAAATGAGGAAGGCGCCGATGGTCTGAAGCCATAGCGGCTTGTCATCCAACAAGCCCGTATTCACGAAAGGCAAGTAGGTAGAATAGATGTATTTGGCAAAAACAACGCCGGAGCCAATAAATGCCGCAGGTATAAGGATCCGCGGTATGGGGTAGAGAAAATCAAGTAGAAGATTACCGCTGCGATGGGCCCGATGAGGGGCGGCAGGGAGCAGGCGTTCTAATATAAGGCAGGGAATAAGGCCGAGAAGTAATATTTTAGGATCGGCAAAGTACGTTAATATCTTCCACGCATCTTG
>NZ_DATBUP010000239.1:0-6571 GCF_036515995.1 Pedomonas sp.
CCTCGTATCCAGTCGGGCGTTAGTTCCGCCAAAGTTGCTAGTAAAGTAGCCTTATCAGGTGAGCTTCCTTCCCACTTACGAGATTTTCTAATTGACTCAAAAGAGATAGGTTGTTTCGTGGCAGACTGAATAATTGCTAAAAGCTTTCTGCCCATTTCAGACTGAGGTAATTCCTTCTCTTTAGGGGTCGCCTTAATCAGCGCTTCAAGCCGTTCTCGGATATCGTCAGATGTGCCTATTTCGGTGGTAGGTTCGACTAGGGTTGCTGGTTGTTTTTCAGGTGCGTGAGCCGGGGTGGTGGTGCGGCGCGGGGCGGCCGTGCTTTTATGATGCGGCAACGCTGGCGGTCTACACGGCGGAGACCGGGCGCGCGCCTCCGGCACGGCATCAACTGGTGACGGAAACCCCTGATGCGGCGCAGGAACAGTTCCTTGACTGGCTGGGCGTGAAGCTGGGGGCGGCAGCACTGTCACTGCGGGATACGGTGAAGGCGGCGCACCCGGGGGCGACGGTG
Source organism: Pedomonas sp. (assembly GCF_036515995.1). NCBI lineage: Bacteria > Pseudomonadati > Pseudomonadota > Alphaproteobacteria > Sphingomonadales > Pedomonadaceae > Pedomonas > Pedomonas sp. Next base: position 515 of record NZ_DATBUP010000239.1, read on the forward strand.
GCGCTGCTGTTCAACGTGGCACAGGCGAGCGAGGAGACACCGATTTTGGTTCGGGCGAACAGCCCGGCGAGCTGGGCCTCTCCGGCGTTTGATATTTTTCAGGTGCAGGACTTCGCGCACGTGACGGCGGAGAACTGGGGCGGCCATGCGCGGGGCATTGCGCAGGCGGAGGCGCGGTTCGGATATCTGCGCGGCAGTCAGCATTATTTCGGCGGGTGCGTGGTGCGCGGGGAGAACCGGCACCAGTGGCGCGCGGTTGGGCGCAGCCTCGAGGACGCTTGGGAAAGGCAATACGCCCAGGTGTTCGTGCAGGCGCTGCCGCAGGTGATGCGGGACGGGCTGACGTTCTACGAAATTGCGGGGGAGGACGAGATGGGCGGCTTTCATGATGTGCGCTTCCCGGTTGAGGTGGGATATGGCGCGGGCGGCGGGCCGGAATTTTCAACGACGGTGATCGGCACCGCATCGGGCTTCGAGCAGCGCAACATCAACTGGGCGGAGGCACGCGGGCGCTATGACGCGGGGCTGGGCGTGCGCAGCGAGGCGGACCTTGCCACGGTGACGGCGTTCTTCCGGGCGCGGCGCGGGCGGGCGTTCGCCTTCCGGTTTCGTGACCCGTTCGATTTTACCTCTGCCGCGCCCGGGGCCGCTGTGACGGCGCTGGACCAGAGGCTGGGCACGGGCGATGGCACGCGCACGACGTTTTCGCTGGTGAAGCATTACGGGGAGACGGAGCCGCACACGCGGCGCATCACGCGGCCGGTCGTCGGTACGGTGCGGGTGGCGTTGAACGGGGTGGAACTGCCGGATGGCTGGTCGCTGGGCGCGCTGGGCGAGGTGCAGTTCGAGGACGCCCCGCCCGCAGGCGCGGCGGTGACGGCGGGGTTCGAGTTCGATGTAGCGGTGCGGTTCGGGGATGATCAATTGTCCGTCTCGCTGGCGGGGTTCCGGGCGGGGGAAATTCCCTCGATCCCGCTGGTGGAAGTGAGGGAAGCATGAGCCGGGTAATTTCACCGGGGCTGGCGGCGCATCTGGCAGGAGACGTGACCAGCCTTGCCGTGCTGTGGCGCATCGTGCGGCGGGACGGCGTGATTTTCGGCTTCACCAGCCATGACCGGGATATTGCGGTGGATGGCGTCGTCTATCGGGCGGTGCCGTCCTTCCTGCCGTCCGCCTTCGTCAGCACGGCGGCGTTCGAGGCGGGCGACATCGAACTCTCCGGCATGCTCACCAGCAGCGCGGTGACGGAGGCGGATCTGGCGGCGGGGCGGTTCGATTTTGCACGCCTGACGGTGAGTCTGATGAACTGGGCGATGCCGGGGGAGGGAAGTATTGCGCTCGCCACCGGCACGCTGGGCGCGGTGCGCTGGGAGGACGGCGCGTTCCGGGGCGAGCTGCACACCGACAGCGCCCGCTTCGACCAGGTGGTGACGGAAAACTATTCGCCCGAATGCCGCGCCGATTTCGGCGACAAGCGCTGCCGGGTGGACTTGGCGAAGCACCGGGTGGTGGCGCGGGTGACGGGCGTGGCGGGGCGAAGCGACTTTTCCGGCGCGGGCGTGACAGGTGGACTGGTGGCGGCGGCCAACTGGTATGCCTATGGCCGCCTGCGCTGGCTGACCGGCGCGAATGCGGGTGTGGTCAGCGAGGTTCTGTCGAGCGGCGGCGGAGCGGTGCGTCTCAGGGAAGCGATGCGCTCAGGCATTGCGGTGGGGGATTTGTTCCTGCTGACCGCGGGGTGCGACCGGCGGTTCTCTACCTGCACCGGGAAATTCGCCAACGGCGTGAATTTTCGCGCAGAGCCGCACGTGCCGGGGCTGGATGCCATGCTGGATTATCCTGACGCGCGGTAGGGCGGGGCGCAGGGGGCAGGATCCCTGCAAGGCAGAATCAAAATCACAGGGCAAAAAAACATGACGACGCGCGGGGAGGAAATCGCGGCGGCGGCGCGGGGCTGCGTGGGGACGCCGTTCCGGCTGCATGGGCGGGTTCCGGGACGGGGGCTCGATTGCGTGGGGCTGGTGGCGCACGTGGGGCGCAGCCTCGGGCTGATTGGGCATGACGAGACCGGCTACGGCCTCTCGGGCAGCGGGGCGCGGCTGGAGGCGGGGTTGGCGCGGGCCGGGCTGGTGCGGGTGAACGCGGAGGCGGGGCGGGATCAGGCCGGGCAGGACCAGGCGGGCCAGGTTGGGGACGTGCTGCTGTTCGATCTGGGACGGGGGTTGCTGCACGTGGCGGTGAGGAGCGAGCACGGCATCATCCACGCGCACCGAGGACTGGGGCGGGTGGTGGAGCATCGGCTGGACGAGGAATGGCGGGCGGCGCTGGCGGCGGTGTGGCGGTTTCCGGCTGGCGTGCCTGCAATGGGGGAGAGGGGGCATGGCTAACGTTGTTCTGGGCGCAGTGGGCGGGGTGATCGGCGGGCCGTTCGGGGCGATGATCGGCGCGGCGATCGGCACGGTGATCGACAACCGCGTCTTCGGTACGAGCATGCGGCGGGAGGGGCCGAGGCTCCAGGACCTGTCCGTGCAGAGCTCGGCCTACGGCGTGACGGTGCCGCTGGTGTACGGGCGCACGCGGGTGGCGGGGAACGTGATCTGGTCCACGGGCCTGCAGGAGCGGCGCACGGAGGAAAAGCAGGGCGGCGGCAAGCGCGGCTCGGTGACGACGGTGAACTACACCTATTCGGCCTCGTTCGCGGTGGCGCTTTCGGCCCGCGCGATCCGCTCGGTGGGGCGGGTGTGGGCGGACGGCAAGCTCATTCGCGGCACGGCGGGCCAGCTGATGGTGGCCGGGCGGATGCGGGTGTACCGGGGGGACGAGGCGCAGTTGCCGGACCCGCTGATCGAGGCGGCGCAGGGCGTGGGGCAGGCGCCGGCCTACCGGGGGCTGGCCTATGTGGTGTTCGAGGATCTGGCGCTGGCGGACTTCGCCAACCGTATTCCGCTGCTGACCTTCGAGGTGGTGGCGGATGATGCGCCCGAGGTGCCGGTGGTGGCGATTGCGCGGGACGTGTGCGCGCGGGCGGGGCTCGAGGCCGTGGGCGGTGCGGCGGCGGATGCGGTGCGGGGCTTCGCCATCGGGCGGGACAGCACGGCAGGCAATGCGCTGCGGGTGCTGGAGGTGCTGAGCCCGCTTTACGCAAGCGAGGGCGGCACGGGCGGGGTGAGGCTGGCGGATCGTGCACCGCAGGTGCCGGTGGTGATCAGGCAGCGCGATCTGGGTGCGGCGGCGGAAGGCGAAAGCGAGCCCCGGCGCAGCGTGGCGCGGGCGGGGGAAGCAATGGTGCCGCGCGAGGTTGGGCTGGCGTATCTGGACACAGCGCGGGATTACCAGACCGGCCTGCAGCGGGCGCGGCGGCTGAGTGCGGCAGGCGGCATGAGCGAGCGGCTGGAGCTTCCGGCGGCGCTGGATGCGCACACGGCCAAGCAGGCAGCGGAACGGCTGATGGCGCGGCGCTGGCGACGGCGCGAGCCGATGACGCTGACGCTGCCCTGGCGTTACCTCAGCCTGACGCCGGGCGATGCGGTGCGGCTGGAGGGAGAGACGGAAGGGGCCGGCGCGCTCTGGCAGGTGCGGGAGATGACGGTGGAGGCGGGGCGGGTGCTGGTCTCCGCCGTGCCGGTATCGGTGGAGGACGAGGTGAGCACGGCGGAGGCGGAGCCGGGCGTGGCGGTGCCGCAGCCGGATGTGCCGCACGGGCCGACGACGCTGCATGTGCTGGACCTGCCGCCGATCTCGACCGCGATGGCCTCAGGGCCGGTGCTGCATCTGGCGGTGGCGGGAGAGTCGGAGGGATGGCGGCGGGCCAGCGTTGCCATCAGCCTGGACGGCGGGTTCGATTACGGCGCGGCGGCGGACATTCCCGCCCGCACGGTGATGGGTGTCGTCACAACCGTGCTGCCGCCCGGCGAGACGGCGTGCTGGGACCGGACGCATGCGGTGGAGGTGGCGCTGCTGGCGCCTGACATGGCGCTGGAGGCGCGCAGCGAGGCCTCGGTGCTGGCGGGAGCGAACCTGTGCCTGATCGGGCAGGAGCTGGTGCAGTTCACCACGGCCGAGCTGCTGCCGAGCGGGCGGTATCGGCTCTCTGGCCTGCTGCGCGGGCGCTGGGGCACGGAGGCGGCGGTCAGCGGGCATACGGCGGGCGAGCGCTTCGTGCTGCTGAGCGGGGCGGCGCTGGTTCCCCATGATGCAGGGCTGGCGCGGCTGGGCCAGACGCTGCTGTTCAAGGCGATGGGCCCGCACGAGGCGCTGGAGGACGTGGCGGCACAGGCGGTGGTGCTGACGGCGCAGGCGCTGCGGCCGCTGGCTCCGGTTCATCTGCAGGGTCGACGCGATGAGACGGGCGATGTGCACCTCAGCTGGGTGCGGCGCAGCCGTCAGGGATTCGACTGGGTGGACGGGGCCGATGCGCCGCTGGCCGAGGAGGCGGAGCAGTACGACGTGCAGATCCTGAGCGGTGGCGCCGTGCGGCGGCAGTGGCGGGTGACGGCCCCGAAGGCGGTTTATGCGGCGGCGGACCAGACGGCGGACTTCGGCGGGTTGCCCGAGGCGCTTTCGGTGCGGGTGGCGCAGGTGAGCGCCCTGGTGGGTCCGGGCGCCGACTGGAACGGCCAAGTCTCGTTCTGATTACTTCGAAATCACGAGTCGGAATAAAGTAAAGGGAGAGGTTTATGGCAGAGGCGACGACCCGGCATGGATTGCCGCTGCTTCAGGCAGGACAGGCGCAGAAGGAAGTGACGCACAACGAGGCTCTGGTGCTGCTGGATCTGCTGGCGCACCCGGCGGTGGAGGGCGTGTTGGCAACGCCTCCGGCCGCGCCGACGCCGGGGCAAGGGTGGATCATCGGGGCAGGCGCGACGGGCGCATGGTCCGGTCAGGACGGCGCCCTGGCCTGTTGGACGCCGGGCGGATGGCGGTTTCTGGCGGCCCGGACGGGCATAGTGGTCTGGCAGAAGGCTGACGGCCTGCCCGCATGGTTCGATGGCGATGCGTGGCGCACAGACGGCTGGCCGACAAACGGGCTGCTGGTTGACGGGCAGAAGGTGGTCGGGGCCCAAGGGGACGCCATTGCGACTCCGGCGGGCGGGGCGACGGTGGACGCGGAAGCTCGCGCCACAATCGGGCAGATTTTGGCCGCCCTGCGCACTCACGGATTAATTGCGACATAAGTGTCACAGGGCACAAAGTGAAGTAATTAGAGGGTACGAGCAACTATTGCGGGTGGGGGTGTAATTTGTGTCTTCGCTGCAACAGTTTGATGGGGAAGCAGCGCCTATTCGGGGGGAAAAAGGCTCCAACCGTGTGGTTTCATTGACCATTCGGGGGGTCGTGGCTAAGTGTTCCCCCGAAATGTTCACGAAGAAAGGGGACATCATGCGCAAGCTCTCAGTCGCAGTCATGATGACTACGACACTTCTGGCGGGTTCCGCCTTCGCGCAGGACGACGCTTGGTACCTTGGCCTCAAGGGCGGCGTTTCCATCGTTCAGGACCGGTCCTTCACCCAGAAGGACACCGATGCCGGTGCGTTCGAGAACGACTACAAGCAGCCGGGCTTCAACGTTGCCGGTCAGGTCGGTTATGACTTCGGCGCGTTCCGCACCGAATTCGAGCTGGGCTACCAGCAGGGTTCGATGACCCACTTCTTCAACGAAGGCCTGCCGGAACTGGGCGCCACCAGCTACTTCTGGGACGGCCGCGGCAAGACCAAGGTCACCAGCTTCATGCTGAACGGCCTGTTCGACATCCCGACCGAGGGCAAGACCTCCGGTTACGTGGGTGGCGGTATCGGTCTGGCTCACCTGAAAACCAAGAACTACCGCGTTGCTGAAGGCGCCAATGCGTTCCTGAACGACGGCGACACCGCTCTGGCCTGGCAGGCCATTGCCGGTCTGCGTCGCGAGCTGAGCGACAAGGCTGACCTGACCCTGGAATATCGCTACTTCAAGGCAACCAGCGGCGACTTCCGCACTACCGGTGGCGTGGCTGTTGAGGGCGACTACCGCTCGCACAGCCTGATGCTGGGCGTGGCCTTCAACTTCGGCACCGAGATC
>NZ_DATBUP010000240.1:0-1719 GCF_036515995.1 Pedomonas sp.
GGCGTGAAGATCAACGACAAGCACATCGAAGTGATTGTTCGTCAGATGCTGCGCCGCGTGCAGATCACCGACGCCGGCGACACCGACTACATCGTCGGCGAGCAGGTGGAGCGTTCGGAGCTGCTGGAAGAGAACGACCGCATGGACGCGGCTGGCAAGATGCCGGCACAGTACGAAAACGTGCTGCTGGGTATTACCAAGGCATCGCTGTCGACCGACTCGTTCATCTCGGCGGCATCGTTCCAGGAAACCACCCGCGTGCTGACGGAAGCGGCGATCATGGGCAAGCGCGACGGTCTGCGCGGCCTGAAGGAAAACGTGATCGTCGGCCGCCTGATCCCGGGCGGTACCGGTCTGGCATTCCACCGCGCCCGCAAGGAGAAGGAAGTGTGGGAGGCGGAAGAGCGCCAGGCACTGCTGCAGCAGGAGAAGGCCAACATGGCCGCCGAACTGCAGGCGATGGAAGACCAGCAGAATGCTCAGGCGCAGGCCGAGCATCATGGTGATGGCGAGTAATCGCTTGTAGCGCTAACGGAAACGGCACCCTTAGGGGTGCCGTTTTTTTTGAGCACTATGAGCGCCGTCACCGCTTATAGGTGCAAGCGAAAACGGCACCGTGAACGGCGCCGTTTTCTGCTTCGCATTTATAACCATATTGCGCAAAATTCTGGCTCTAGCCGAATCGCGGAAAAGCGTCCTTCGGCTACCGGGCATCGAGATTCTGGCTCCCGCTAAACAAACCTGTCCGCTCTTGCGCACCGCCAACTAGACCAACGCCTTACTACGCCAAAATGGGTGTTTTCAATCCATCACAAGGAGAGCAACACCATGGCAATCGACGTCTACCTCCAGATTGACGGGATTAAAGGCGAATCAACGGATGCAGGCCACCAAGGCTGGATCGAGCTCACTTCAGCCCAATGGGGCGTGATGCAGCCACGGAGCGCGACCGCATCGACGGGCGGCGGTCACACGGCCGAACGGTGTGAGCACAGGACGCTGGCGCTAACCAAGCTCGCGGACCTGTCCTCACCCATCCTTATGCAGACATGTTCGATGGGTAAGACGATTCCAACGGCGAAGCTGGAATTCATGCGCGCCGATGGCGACGGCAAGCCGGTCAGGTACTACGAGGTGGAGCTTGAAAACGTGATGATCGCAAGTGTCGACCAAGCGGTACACCAAGGTGCGATCCTGCATGACTCCATTGGCCTGCGCTTTTCGAAAGTGAAATGGAAGTACACGCAGCAGAAAGTTGGCGGCGGGGCTGGAGGAAACACGGCCGGGGGCTGGGACCTCGCAGCCAACAAGTGCGCCTGACGAGGAGCAAATTGATGAATATGAATTCGGCTCCGCCGCCCCAAGATTCGCGCGGCTACTTCATGCTGCCCCAACAGCCAGAAGGCGCAGGCTACTATGTCTACGGCACACCCGAGAACGGAGCCGGGCAGTACGCTCATCCGGCAATGCTCTGCTTGCTTCTCTTTGTCGAGCGCGAATGGGCCGTCAGCGACCGCCGTCGGTTTGGAGTCGGGAACATCAGTCAGGCAGGCGGCATCCCTTACCCAAAACACGAGAGCCATAAGGACGGACTGCAGGTAGACGTACGGCCACTCAGGCTCGATGGAGTCGAAGGCAGAGTTATGCGATTTCAACGTGACCTCTATGACAAGGAGGCGACTGCGAAGCTGATCCGCATCTTCCTCTCTCACCCGTTGG
>NZ_DATBUP010000241.1:0-1656 GCF_036515995.1 Pedomonas sp.
GCGCATGAATGCCCGCCAGATCCGCCACCTTCACCATCACGCCCGCCGTATCCGCCGTACGATCCGCCCCCGCCAGCGCCAGGCGGCTTCCGGCCACATCGAACTGGGCCCAGCGGTCGCCGTCAACAAAGGTCGGCTTTGCGCCCAGCAGGACCGACCACGCCTCAACGCCCGCCTGCAGGTCTTCCACCGGCAGAACCGTTGCAATCTTCTCCACCATTATACGTCTCCCTCAGCGCCCAAGCCCTCAGCCGATCTGGCTGGCGGATTCCTCGACGATGAACATGCGGGTGCCGGAGCGGTCGAGGAAATTCTCCTCATCATTTGCAATGCGCTGCGCCACCTCGGGGTCGGCAGAGACCTGCATGGCCGCGTCATAGGCCGCGCGGTCGCGGAAGCGGATTTCGGTCAGCACGTCGAAATCGAACGGAGCCGCGCCCTCGTTCACATAGGCGCCGTCGAACACCGTGAAGTTGCGCCGGTACTCAACAATGCCCGGCAGCAGGGACAGGATCAGCGGCGCGTGGTTCTCGGTGTAGTAGCGAATGAACTCCTCGCGCGAGATGTCCGCCCGCTTGCGCAGCATGGCGACGACTTTCAGGCTTCCCCCGGACATGTCTTCCTCCCCATTTTACGGCAGCATCGCCCGCGTGATGGTCGCCGGGTCTGGGCTGCTGTGCCGCCATTTCCTTTTCCCCGGCCCTGGCGGACAGGTATAACAGGACGAAGCGGGAAGAACGGACGTCCGAAATGACTAGGTTTGCAGAAAAATCGGTCACCATCGTCGAGGTCGGCGCGCGGGACGGTCTCCAGAACGAGCCCGAGGTGTTCTCGACCGAAACCAAGGTGGAGCTGCTCACCCGCATGATGGAGGCCGGGGCAAAACGCCTGGAAGTGGCCAGCTTCGTTCATCCCAAGCGGGTAGCCCAGATGGCCGATGCCGAGGCGGTGGTGGCCGCTTTGCCGGACCGGCAGGACGTGAGCTACATCGGCCTCGTGCTCAACAAGCGTGGCCTGCTGCGCGCCCTTGCCACCCGCGAGGGCAACCGGCGCGGCGTTGACGAGGCCGGCTGCGTGGCCACGGGCAGCGACAGCTTCGGCCAGCGCAATCACGGCCAGACCATTGAGGACGCCCTGCGCGAGAACCGGGAAATGTTGCGCCTTGCCCGTCAGGAAGGCTTGGTGCCGCAGGTGACCGTATCCGTTGCCTTCGGCTGCCCGTTCGAGGGGGACGTCCCCCCGGACCGCATACTCGACATTGTGCAGCGGCTGGCCGAGAGCGAGCCGGACGAGATCGCGCTCGCCGACACCATCGGCGCGGCTGTGCCTGCGCAGGTGAGCGACCTGTTCGGCCGCGCCCACGAACTGCTGCCTGAGAGCATTCGCCTGCGTGCCCACTTCCACAACACCCGCAACACCGGCATCGCCAACGCCTGGGCGGCCTATGAGGCAGGCGCCACCGTGCTGGACAGCAGTGTCGGCGGGCTTGGCGGCTGCCCGTTCGCGCCCCGGGCGACCGGCAACATCGCGACGGAAGACCTGCTCTACCTGCTGCACCGCTCCGGCGTCGCCACGGGCGTTGACCTTGAGGCAACCATTGCCAACGCACAGTGGTTCGAGGGCGTGCGTGGCAAACCGGCCGTCTCCATGCTGGCC
>NZ_DATBUP010000242.1:0-1797 GCF_036515995.1 Pedomonas sp.
CAGAATAATCCGGCATCGCTCGGAAAAAGATCGGGCAACACGATGCTTGCGGATCTGACCAATCAAATAACTGCGCTCTTCCTCGCTCAACATCAACGGATCTGTTGGGCGCCCCCGGTAGCCAGCCATCACTTCTCTCCCTCTGTGCAGGAGGAAGAATCAATGACAGGAACTTCAGTTCCAGATGACTAGCATTACAGTTGCACCCTTGAGTTCCTATGTCTTCTGTCTGTGAGGATGGGAGGCGGCAATGGCTGCATCTGTCGAAACAATGCTGGATCTTTGGTCCTCAACCCTGCGCGAGGGTAAGGCACGGCTTCGTCCGCTGTTCGGGCATCCAAGCGTGGCGGAGTCCGCCGCAGCGTTCCTGGACAGTCTGGTAGGTCCAGAACGTCGCAAAACGGGCTGGATGCGGGCGGAAGCGGCAGGCGATGCAGGGCCGTGGCGTCAGCAGGCCGTGCTGGGGCGTAGCCATTGGGATGCCGGCGCTTTGCGCGATGTTGTGCGCGAGTATGTGGTTGAGACGCTGGGATCGCCGGAAGCTGTCCTGGTCATCGATGAGACCGGCTTTTTGAAGCAGGGCAAGGCCTCGTGCGGCGTTGCGCGCCAGTATACCGGCTCTGCCGGCAAGATCACCAACTGCCAGATCGGTGTCTTTGCCGCTTACGTCTCAAATCATGGCCATGCTTTGATTGACCGCCAGCTTTATCTGCCCAAGGACTGGGCTGCGGATAAGCGGCGGCGTGCTGGAGTCCACGTGCCGGAGGAGGTGACGTTTGCCACCAAGCCGGCGCTGGCCGTCAAGATGATCAGCCGGGCGGCGGCCGCCAGTGTGCCTTTCTCCTGGGTCAGTGGCGACAGTGTCTATGGCGTTGGTGAGATCGAGATGCTGCTCCGGCGCCTGGGGAAAGGCTATGTTCTAGGCGTGACAGGCAGCCATCAGATCTGGTCCTGGAATACGGGGATGTCGGTGTCAGACACCGCTGCGGACATTGCACAGAGGCTGGAGCCTTCCTGCTGGCAGCGTTTATCAGCAGGATCCGGCACCAAGGGAGAGAGGTGGTACGACTGGGTTCATCTCGAACTCGCCACCCTCACGGCGGCCGAATTCGGCGCGGACGTCCCTGGCCTCTGGACGCGCGGGCTGCTGATCCGCCGCAGCTTGTCCGACCAGAACCTGGCCTTCTTTACGACCTGGTCTCCCGCCGGCACACCGGTCGAAACTCTGGCCAGGGTTGAAGGTGCCCGCTGGGCCATTGAGGATGCCTTTGAGACGAACAAGACTGAACTCGGCCTCGACCATAATGAAACGCGAAGCTGGCATGGCTGGCACCGGCACGTCTCGCTCGTTATGCTGGCCTTTGCCATGCTGGCGGCAGTTCGCCGCCGGGCAAATGAGCGGCCGACCGGGGGCCGGAAAAAAGGGGCTGCGCAGAGCCGGAGTTCGTCCGCTGGTCGGTGCAGGAAATCCGCCGCGTCGCCTCCCGATTGGACCAAAACAGGATTGAACCAAGCTTTGTCATCGCTTGGTCAACCTGGCGACGCGCCCATCAGATGGCAGCCCGAGCAGCCCATCTCAGACGAAGGGTGCAACTGTAATGCTAGGGCGCAAACTCATAAACTTGGTTGAGTTCCGGACGCCAGCGTGATTCAACAGCCTTCCTGTAAAGGAGAGGCAGATGGCGCGGCGGCGATACGAACTGACGGACAGGGAATGGGCAATCATTGAACCCTTGCTTCCCAACAAGCCGCGCGGTGTTGCACGCGTAGACGACCGTCGGGTGATCAATGGCATTC
>NZ_DATBUP010000243.1:0-7309 GCF_036515995.1 Pedomonas sp.
GGCAAGGCGGCCGAAGTCCGAATACGGATCCTTGTAGCCGCCCATCTCCTTGGCCAGCAGTTCGGTGTAGAGGCCCCAGCCTTCAGTGTAGGCAGTGAAGCGGCCGAACTTGCGGAACATCGGGATGTCCTGCAACTCGCCGGAGATGGCGCGCTGCATGTGGTGGCCCGGAATGCCCTCGTGGTAGGCCAGCGCTTCAAGCTGGTACTTGGGCATGTCCTCGATGCGGTAGAGGTTGGCGTAGTAGATGCCGGGGCGCGAGCCGTCCGGAGCCGGGCTCTGGTAGAACGCCTTGCCGGCGGACTTCTCGCGGAAGGCCTCCACGCGCTTCACGATCATGTCCGCCTTGGGCAGCACGCCGAAGTAGGCGGGCAGCTTCTCACGCATGGCGTTGATGGCGGTGCGGCTGTCGGCCAGATACTGCTCGCGGCCTTCCTCCGTGTCCGGGTACACCTGCTTCGGGTCGTTCAGCACGGACTGCATGAACTCCTTAAGCGTGCCCTTGAAGCCCACCTGCTTGGCGATGCCTTCCATTTCCTTGTGGATGCGCGCCATCTCGGCGAGACCGAAGTTGTGGATCTCGTCCGCCGTCATGTTGGTGGTGGTGTAGTAGGCCAGACGCTCGGCGTAGTACTTGTCCGCATTGGGGAAGCGCCAGATGCCGTCTTCCTTGGGCGCGCGGGATTCCTGATCCTTCATCTGGGCGATGACGGCCTCATAGGCCGGCTTCACCGAGGTCAGCAGCGCCTGCTCGGCCTTCTTGATCAGCGCGTCGTGCTGGTCCTTCGGCAGCTTCAGCGCCGTCACCTTCTTGCGGAAGTCCTCCAGCAGCGTGGAGTCAGCCGCGCCCTTCTCGAACGGCGCGCCCTTGATCAGGTTCTGCGCGTCGGAGATCACGAACGGGAACACCCACTTGGGCGGGATGATGCCCTTCTTCTCCTGCGCGGCGGCGCGGCGCAGCGCTTCGTCCAGCACCGGCTTGATGCCGTTCAGACGGGAGACATAGGCCTCGGCGTCGGAGACGTTGTCGATGCGGTGCATGTTGATCAGGAAGGCCGGCAGGCCGGACTGGATGCCGTTCATCTGATCGAAGACATATTCATAGTCGCGGAATTCGAAGGCCGCCGCATTGGCCGCCGCCACGGATTCGAAGATCCGCCACGACATCTGCCCGTCCGGCGACAGCTTGTTGTAGTCGAACTGCGCCTTCATGTCGGCCAGCGCCTTCTGGCGGGCGTTGTGCTGGGCAATCTCGGCGGCCTCGGAAGGGTCGTTCCACTTCCCGTAGTCCTTCTTGATGCCCATCATGGTCTGGCGCTGCGGCTGGGCGTCGATCTCGGCATCCCAAACCTGCTGCAGGAAAGCGTTGAGGCGGGCGGTCTCAGCCTGGCTGGCGTCAGCCGGAGCAGCGGCCGGGGCCGGCGCGGCGGCCTTCTGGGCCACGGCGGGCACGGCGACAAGGCTGGCCAGCGCAACGGCGGCTGCAGAGCGCAAAAGGTGCAAACGCATTGATTTCCTCACGATCGGTTTTTGGTTGCCGCGAAGCGTAAAGCCACGGCTGGCTGTGACAACCCATTCGAGCGAACGAAATAATGTTGCAGGCTTGTTCTGCGACAGGCCGAGCTTCACCGCCGATGAATCGTTTAAGGGCCGAGCGTCATCACACCCCGGACCGGGTTGGCGCGCGCGTTGAATATGTTACAGCTTGGCCGGTTTGGAGCAGCTTTCGAACAGGGCGTTAAGACCTGTGCTTAGGAAAGTGCGACCAACAGGGGTTCTGAGTGCGAAGGAGAGTGTGATGCGACGGATGCTGCGGGGAACGTTCCGGGCCGGTGTGGCGGCAGCCGCCCTGATCGGCCTGTCACTGACGGGCCTGACATTGACCAGCCTGTCGTCTGGCGGACCTGCCTTCGCCCAGAGCGTGCCCATCGAGACATCCGGCGCGCAATACGCCTCGCACGAAGCGCCTCGGGCGGAGCGGCACATGGTGGCCGCCGCCAACCCCCACGCCAGCGCGGCGGGGCTTGAAATCCTGCGGGCGGGCGGCTCGGCGGTGGATGCGGCCATCGCCATGCAGCTCGTGCTCTCGCTGGTGGAGCCCCAGTCCAGCGGCGTCGGCGGTGGCGGCTTCCTGCTGACCCATGACGCCAAGGCGGGCCGGACCACGAGTTATGACGGGCGGGAGAGCGCCCCGCAGTCTGCCACCCCGGCACTGTTTCTGGGGGCGGACGGCAAGCCGCTGCCCTTTGCGCAGGCGTTTACCGGCGGGCGCGTCGTCGGCATTCCCGGCACCTTCCGCCTGATGGAACTGGCGCACAGGCAGCACGGCAAGCTCAAGTGGGCGGCGCTGTTCCAGCCCGCCATCCGTCTGGCCGAGCAGGGCTTCGCCATTTCCCCCCGCATGTTCTCCATGCTGGAGAGCGCCGCCCCCGTTGCGCGAGACTTTCCCGAGGTGCAGCGCGCCTACTTCGGGTCGGACGGCAAGCCGCTGCCCGTCGGCACCGTCCTGAAGACGCCGGACTATGCCGCGCTGCTCAAGGACATCGCCGCCAGGGGCGCGGATGCCTACTACACCGGCAAACCTGCCGAGAGAGCCATCAAGGCCATCACCCAGTCTCCCAAGGCTCCGGTTGAGGTCACGAAGGCGGACTTCGCCAATTACAAGGCCATCGAGCGGGAGGCCGTGTGCGGCACCTACCGGGCCTACAAGATCTGCGGCATGGGCCCGCCGTCCTCCGCCGCCACCACGCTCATCGCCACGCTGAAGATGCTGGAGCGGTTCGACCTGAAGGCGCTGGGGCCGAAGTCGCCCGAGGCCATCCACCTTATCGCCGAGGCCACCGCGCTGGCCTATGCGGACCGGGGCCATTACCTGGCTGATCCCGCCTATGTGCAGGTGCCGGTGAAAGGCCTGATCGATAATGCTTACCTGGCCGAGCGGGCAAAGCTGATCGACCCCCGCCGCGCCACCAACCGCTACCCCGTCGGCACGCCGCCCATGGAAACGAAGGCCGCCTTCGCGCCCCACGCCGGCCCCCACATTCCCTCCACCACCCACTTCGTGGCGGTGGACGCAAACGGCAACGCCGCCTCGTGGACCGCCTCCGTGCAGGCGCCGTTCGGCAGCTTCCTCATGGTGGACGGCTATCTCCTCAACAACGAGCTGACCGATTTCTCCTTCGTGCCCGAGGCCAACGGCCAGCCCGTCGCCAACCGGGCGGAGGCGGGCAAGCGCCCGCGCAGCTCCATGGCCCCGACGCTGGTGTTCGATGGCGAGGGCCGCCTCGTGCTGGCGGTCGGCTCGGCCGGCGGCAGCCGCATCATCACCCACGTGCTGAAAACCGTCATCGCCAACCTTGACTGGGGCATGGACATCCAGAAGGCCATCTCCTTCCCGAACTTCCACAAGGATGACGGCGGTACGCTCGAGATCGAGCGGGGCTCGGCGCTGGAGGCCCTGCGCCCGCAGCTTGAGGCCATGGGCCACATGGTCGCGCTGCGGCCCACCGTCTCCGGCCTGCAGGGCATCCAGCTCGTGCGGGACGCCTCGGGCAAGGCGACGCTGCTGGGCGGGGCCGATCCCCGCCGCGAAGGCGTGGCGCTGGGCGACTAAGTCCGACAGCATTCGCAGCGGAGGCGAACGGGGCCATACCCCCCTTCGCTTCCCGTGCGTTACCGGTGCATGTGCTAAAGTACGTTGATTACACGAGCAGAATATTCGGTGGGGAGTACGGCAGGCGTGAGAATTCCCGAAACCTGGACCAGCCTGGTCGAGATGTTCTTCGAGCAGGCCGAGCGGCTGGGAGACCAGCCCTTTCTCTGGACCAAGCAGGGCGGGCATTGGCAGTCCCTGTCGTGGCGGGAGACGGCGGAGCAGGTGGCGCGCATGGCCGGGGCCCTGCGCCAGATCGGCATCCGCCCCGGTGAGCGGGTGGCGCTGGTGTCGGAAAACCGGCCCGAGTGGCTGATCGCGGACCTTGCCATCATGACCGCCGGGGCCATCACCGTGCCCGCCTACACCACCAATACCGAGCGGGATCACCTGCACATTCTGGAAAACTCCGGCGCGGTCGCGGTCTTCGTCTCCGGCGCGAAGCTGGCGCGGCACCTGCTGCCCGCCGTCCACCAGACCGAGTGCTGCTGCCACGTCATCGGCATGGAGCCGCTGAAGCTGGGGCAGGCGTCCGTCGCCCACCTTTATGACTGGAACGCCCTGCTTCAGGGCAGCAAGACATCCGTTGCCGAGGCGCGCGGCTGGCACCAGTTCAAGCGCGAGGACACCGCCTGCCTCATCTACACCTCCGGCACGGGCGGCGCGCCGCGCGGCGTCAAGCACCACCACGGGGCCATTCTGCACAACGTGGTCGGGGCCGGGCGCATCGTGCAGGATGACTTCCCCGCGTCGGAAGACGTGTTCCTGTCCTTCCTGCCGCTCTCCCACGCCTATGAGCACACCGGCGGCCAGTTCCTGCCCATCGCGCTCGGCGCGCAGATCTACTACGCCGAGGGTCTGGACAAGCTGGCGGCCAATATCGAGGAGGTTCACCCCACCATCATGGTGGTGGTGCCGCGCCTGTTCGAGGTGCTGCGCGCCCGCATCCAGAAGGCCATCGAGAAGCAGGGCACCTTTGCCGCGCGCATGCTGGAGATCGCCCTGCGGCTGGGGCGGGAGCGTGACCGCACCGGCGAGCTGCCGTGGTGGGGCTGGCCGACCGACAAGCTGCTGGACGCCACCTTGCGCAAGAAGGTGCAGGCGCGCTTCGGCGGGCGGCTGAAGGCCATGGTCTCCGGCGGCGCGCCGCTCAACCCGGAGGTGGGCCTGTTCTTCTCCTCGCTCGGCCTCACCCTGTTGCAGGGCTACGGCCAGACCGAAGCCTCGCCCATCATTTCCTGCAACCGCCCCCGCGCCAAGATCAAGATGCACACCGTCGGCCCGCCGCTTGCAAACACCGAAGTGAAGATCGCGGAAGACGGCGAGATCCTCGTGCGCGGCGAGCTCGTCACCCAGGGCTACTGGCGCAACCCTGACGAGACCGCCCGCACCATCCGCGACGGCTGGCTCCACACCGGCGACATCGGCCACATCGACGAAGACGGCCACATCGTCATCACCGACCGCAAGAAGGACATCATCGTCCTCGACAAGGGCGACAACGTCAGCCCCCAGCGCGTCGAGGGCATGCTCTGCCTCGAGCCGGAAATCCATCAGGCCATGGTCTCCGGCGACCAGCGCCCCTACCTCGTCGGCCTCATCGTGCCCGATGCCGAATGGGCCCACGGCTGGGCCGAAGCCCATTCCCTCTCCGACAACAGCCTCGCCGCCCTGCGCGAGAACCCCGGCTTCTGCCGCGCCGTCATGGACGCCGTCGACCGCGTCAACACCCGCCTCTCCGTCACCGAAAAGGTCCGCCGCATCACCCTCGCCCCCGAACCCTTCACCGTCGAGAACGAGATGATGACCCCCACCCTCAAAATCCGCCGCCACAAGATCCGCGCGGCCTACGGGGACCGGCTGGAGAAGCTGTACGGGGGCAGGTGAGGGGCTTCGTTACTGCGTTGTAAGTATTTGATTTTTTCTTCTTTGCAGGGGACTCAGTCCCCTGCACCCCATTCGTTTTTCGGTTTCGTCGCCGGATCATCTAGCTGATCGCCGCGCCTTGTGTTGCATTTTAAAACTAGGATATTTATGCGAGAAAGTAGGAGCCGCATGAAGGTATTCGCCTGTGTTCGATGAATGGAAACGGGAACGGCGAATTCGCAAGGTGTTGGCCGGGCTTGCCCGCCAGCGCGTGGCTTTGATTTTGCAGCCGCAAGGCATTTGGGTGATCGAGCGAGCTCTAATACGCGATCAAGACACCGAAGCGGCGCTAATGACTTGCCATATGCGCGGCTGGGTGGAACAGTTGCACGATAGTGTGCCGACCGGCGATTTGACGCTGGATATGAAGTTGCCGTCGGGACCAATGTTCACGCGAACTCAAGCCATATTTCGATTAACCGAAGGCGGATGGAGTGCACTAAATCGCGCTCACGCGTGGACCGTCGCGGGAATTATGGCCGCAGTGTTATCATTAATCATCACCATTGCGGCTGCATCCTGAATATCGGCAGTCTCTCATCCACGGACCCTATGATATTAAAGCATAAGATCCTTGCGGCGATTACTTCAGAGCCGGTTAAGAGCCTAATGCTACTATTTATTGGTGCTGCCGTCGGGTGGGTTGGTAATTTCGTGGCGGGTTGGTGGAGGCTCCGAGATCGTTATCGAGCGCATGTTACGTGGCGCACGATTGATACTTACAGAGGCCCAGAAGCATTTCCGGTACTAATCATTCAAAGTATTCATAACCTGCCTATCAATGTTACAGGGGTGCGAATTCGTAACGGCTTTTGTTGGCATACCAGATTCTGGGCTTTTGATAGTGAAGATCCTGACTATCCCGATTTGCCGATTACAATCGAACCAATGAAGGAAACCATGCTTACCCTGAGCAGTGATGCCCTTGATCGCGCTGCTGAGCAGTGTCGGTTGCTAGAGCGCTTATGGGTGCCGCGCGTCTATGTTGGTGTTCGAACTATGGGGCGCGGAGAGTGTTTATTAGTGGCTGAGGGTGGTCTGAAATGGGATAAGCGCCGTAAACGGTACCAACGCTGAACACATAAAAATATACTTTTTTATCCGATATTTGAGCGGAGGCAGATGTTATCTTGTTCCCAGATTCAATAATTAATTAATATAGCTTATCGCTTTTATGGCTGTTATTTTGATAGTTCATATTTTCGGTATAAAAATTGGAAAATTCTTTATATATACTATTATTTGTCTAATAAAGGGCCGCACCCTTGATGCAAGGCGCGCCCCTCTAAACGAACGGGAGGTGCAGGAGGGGTAAGCCCCTCCTGCGTCCTTAATCTAAAATCCCAAAGCGAAGCTAAAACCCCGCTCCGTCTGCGCACAACGCCCTAATGCCTCGGCGTGTCATCCCCTGCGCCGCGCTTCTGGGTTTGCTTGGCGTTGGGGCCTTCGTTCTTGCCTTGTTTTTCCATGCCGCGAGGGTCGACGCCGGCTTCGCGGGCCTGGCGGTCGCGCATGTCGTCCGGGCTTTCGGCGGACTTGGGGGTGCCCGTGTTGCCTGCGCCGTAGCCGCCGGCCTGCTGGGCGTCCTGTCCGGTTTCGCGGGAGCCCTGGGGCAGGGGCTGGTCCTGCGTGCCGCGCGGGCGCTCGCCCTTGGCGGTGCGGCCCGGGTGGCCCTGATCGCGGGTGCCGAGCTGTTCGGCGGGGGCCATGCCGCTGGCGGCGGCGGGCTCG
>NZ_DATBUP010000244.1:0-15826 GCF_036515995.1 Pedomonas sp.
CGCGAGGTCAAGAAGCTGCTGCCGATCAAGCGCTGGGGCAAGGCGGAGGACATCGGTCAGGCCGCGGTTTTCCTGACCTCCAATCGCGCAAACTACATCACCGGACAGACCATCTCGGTCGCGGGAGGCTTCGGTGTCTGAGGCGGGAACGGTTCGCCCGCATATTTTCGACGCACAAGAGGTGTTGGATCGCGCAGCGCTCCAACACCTGGTCACCGCCTATTGCCACGGCATCGACCGGCGCGACTATGCTCTCTTGCGCACGCTCTACCATGACGATGCAATCGATGATCACACACCGTACTACTGCGGCCCGGCTGAAGGCTACATCGACTGGCTCCCGACGATCATGGACACATGGAAGGCGACCTCTCACAGCGTCGGCAACATGCTGTTCCTGATCGATGGCGACCGTGCAGAGGGCGAGATCGGCGCCCGCGCCTGGCACCTGACGCTCGACGGAGCGCGGGAATTCATCGCATGGGGTCGGTACGCCGATCGTTATGAACGCCGGGATGGCGTGTGGCGGTTCCTCCACCGCTCGTTCATCCTCGATCATGCCGAGGACCGGGCCGTGGCTGCAGGCAGCGACTATGGAGCGGACGGGGTCGGGACCGGCAAGGCCAGCCCCGAGGACCCGGTCTACGAGCGTCTGCCGCTGCTGGGCAAAGAGCGCGCACGCGGCTGACACTGGCGAGGCCGGGGGCTCTGGCCAGCTCCCGGCCTCGCTGAAATTAAGGCTACCAAAAAGACAGGAAGATTGCCGGGCGACGGGGCTGCGGATCAGCCGTGCGAACCTGCATTGCAGAGGCGCGCATGCCAGGGCAGGGACCGGCGAGCAGATCCTCTCATCTGCAACGCGGCTCTGTCAGGGACTGTTGAAAACCTCTGGTTCCGAGTTTCAGCCTGCCGCGACTAAGGCTCAAGCAGGGTTCGCGTCACCTTGTGGAGAAGCTGGCGATACGTCGCGATCTCGTCTGGATCATCAGGGCAATAGGTGCGCTCTCGGCCGAACTGCCGGGCATTGCAGACGAACTGCAGAACACCTGCGCCCGCGATGTTGACCACATGCAGGGGACGAATTGGCCCAAAGGCGCCGGCGGCCTGTCCTTCGGTAATAAGAGCCTCGAGCATTGCAACCGTCGTCTCCGAGAACTCGACCGGGTTGCTGGCTCGCGGCGTAATGTCGGCAATGTTGCGCGTTATGATGCGCGCCGCCGTCGGGCGAGCAACCATGAAATCAAGCCAAGAGTCGATGACAGCGTTGATGCGCTCCCACGGATCTGTCAGGCCGGCCAGCCGCTGCTCGGTCTCCTTCTGCAGATCCGCAAAGATGCCGGTCTCGACCGCATCGTATAGCTCCTGCTTGCCCCGAAAATAATAGACCAGAGAGGCCCGGCGGATGCCGACCGCTGCTGCCACATCCTCAAGCCGTGCGGTCGAGAAGCCCAGTTCTGCGAACACATGTTCGGCGGCATCGAGAATCGCACGTCGCGTTGCTTCACCACGCATCATGGTTGCCTTTGTTGTTCGCATCGCCGGTCCCTGCTCCTGAAATTTCATGAAACCTACAGCCCTTTGCATGCTACCGCCATATGCCCTTGCAAATCTACCTGCGCGCAGGTAGATTTCGCCACGACTCCAGGCCGGCACCGGAAAAAACCAAAAAAACACGGGCGGGCAGGTAGTGAAACAGGGGAGGAATCAATGGGTTATATTCAGGGAACCTGCTGCGCGCTGGTAGCGCTTATCGTTGGAAGCAATGTGCCTGTGGCGGCACAGCAGACTGATACGACGCTTGAAGAGATCATCGTTACCGCGCAGAAGCGGGCAGAGTCGCTGCAGGACACGCCGATTTCCATCGCGGCAATCACCGCCCGCGATCTTGAGAACAGCGGTATCAAAGATCTGACCGACCTGGGGTCGGAAGTGCCGAACCTGCAGGTAACCCCGCATCCCAACAGTGCAACGACAGCCAAGATCTTCCTGCGCGGCGTCGGCAACAATGACGATCAGGTCACGCAGGATCCAAGCGTTGCAGTGTATCTTGACGGCGTTTATGTCGCGCGCAGCCAGGGGCTGGCGATGGAAGTCGCCGAGCTTGAGCGCATCGAGGTGCTGCGCGGCCCGCAAGGCTCTCTTTACGGCCGCAACGCAACGGGCGGCGCCATCAATTTCATCACGCGTGCTCCCGAGCTCGGAAAGCTCGAAGGCGAGCAGAAACTGTCCTTTGGCAATTATGACCAGTTCCGCTCGCGCACACGCCTCAATATTCCGATCGGCGATACGCTTGCCGTTGAACTGGCCTACTTGCGCACGGAGAAGGATGGCTACGTTCAAAACCGCGGCACCGGCGTCGACCGCTTCGGCGACCAGCGCCGAGATGCTTACCGCGCCGCCCTGCGGTGGCAGCCGAGCGATGTACTGGAAGTGCGCTACAGCTACGACCGATCTGACGTCAACGATACGCCCGGGTACATCGCCCATGTGCCTTTCTATCCGCTCAAGGCCGAACGCCCCACCGAGGGCTCGCCGGCCGTCGCCGATTTGCGCCGCAACGACGTCTCGGCCCAGGGCCATAATCTGACCCTCAGCTGGGAAGCGGCCGAGAGCCTGACGATCAAGTCGATTACCGGCTATCGCAAGCTCAGCAACGAGACCAACCAGAACTATCACACCGGCGTCTTTGGGCCGTTCCCCATCTTCATCACCGCCTTTGACTCCGACCAGAAGCAGTTCACTCAGGAACTGCAGGTGGTCCACGATGCTCTGGACCGGCAGCTCGAATATGTACTTGGCGTTTATTATTTCGATGAAAGCGCTGACAGCTTCGACACGACATCCGTTCCGCGTCGCCCGCGTAGCGAGCGGACCGTCACCGTCGATAACAAGGCCTATGCAGCCTACGCCCAGGCGACCTACACGCCTGCCTGGCTCGACGAACGTCTGCACCTGACACTGGGGACCCGGTGGTCACGTGACGAGCGCAAGGCCACCCTTCAGGATGCGGTTGTACCGGCTGGCGGTGCCCCGATCCTGGGTCTGCCCGGCGCGGGTGACAAGAGCTTCGAGAATTTCAGCCCGAGCGCGATCGTCCGCTACGATCTGTCGGATGCCACGAATGTCTATGCCAAGGTCGTGACCGGCTATAAGACGGGCGGATACAACGTGCGCGCCACGTCCGTCGAGCGGTTCAACCAGGGCTTTGATGAGGAGAATCTCATCTCCTACGAGCTCGGTCTCAAGTCGACGCTGCTCGAGGATCGCCTCCGTCTGAACGCGGCATTGTTCTGGACGAGCTATGATGACATCCAGATCAACGTCCAGTCCGACCCGAACGACGTCAGCCGGACTGACGTGCTCAATGCCGGCAAGGCCACGATCAAGGGTCTGGAGCTGGACATTACCGCACGGCCGACCAGGGGCCTCAGCCTGTCGCTGAGCTATGCCTATCTTGATGCGGGTTACGATCGCATTCTTGACGGGTCGGGCCGCGACGTCACGGACCAGTACCACTATGTGAATGCGCCGAAGAACACGATCAAGGCAGGCCTGGAGTACCAGTTCCCGCAGACTGCCATCGGTAGCCCGGCGTTCTTCCTCGACTATTATTTCCAGGACAAGAAGCTCAGCTCCTCGACCAATGGAAATTATATCGTTGGAGACTACGGCCTGCTCGATGCCCGCATAACCCTGACGGATATTCCTGTGGCGGCGGGAGACTGGAGCCTGGCACTGTACGGCCGCAACCTGACCGACAAGGAATATTACGCCGACCATTTCAACGCCGGTGCGCCGAGCGCCTATTTCGGCGAGCCGCGGACTTACGGCATTGAGATGGCCGTCCGCTTCTAGCGGTTAAGGCTGGCGTTAACGCCAGCCTTTCTCCAGTCGTTGTGGCCGTCGGTTGTTTCACTGGCGGCCACACCCGCACCTGGAACGCCGGCGCGGCGTCACCGAGCCGATTTTCCTCAGGTTTGTTTGCTGTCACAGCACGGGGTCCCGAAAGCGACGTCATGCGATCACGCGGTGTCGTACCTGTCGGCAACGGATCACGCCTGCACGGCACCAACACCAGGCCACAGAGCGCCATAATGGCTATCAATAACTGGAACGATTCATGACTTTCGCGCCTCTTCTTGCCACTCCTGCAACCGCCGTCATCATCACCGGCGGCGCGTCAGGCATCGGCTTGGCCTCTGCACAGGCGCTCGCCGCTGTCGGACGGTCCGTCGCCCTCTGGGACATTGACGAAGCGCGTGCCTCCAAGGCGGCGGAGCGCATCGCTGCGGATTACGGTGTTCCGGTGCTGGCGGTTGGCATAGACCTGCGCGACCCTGGCTCTATCCAGCCGGCCGTCGCGCGCACCCGCGCCGCTTTTCCGGCAATCGGCGGGCTGGTACATGCCGCAGGGACGGTTGACACCGGCTCACTCGAGGGTGTGACGCCTGAGACCTGGGACGCCGGCATGGCCGTTCATTTGCGGGCGCTGGCACTTCTTGTTCAGGCGCTTTTGCCCGATTTCGCCGCGAACCCGGGGTCTGCGGTGGTTGCAGTTGCTTCGATCAACGCAACGCTCGGCAATGCGATGAACCCGATCTATACGGCGGCCAAGGGTGGCATGCTCTCCTTGGTGCGCTCGCTCGCAGACCGGCTTGCAAACGATGGCGTGCGCATCAATGCGGTATCGCCCGGGCAGATCCTGACGCCGATGATGCAGCCTGCGCTCAATGCCCTGCCACCGGGCTGGTTCGAACGGCGCATTCTGCTTGAGCGCTTGGGCCAACCCGCAGAAGTGGCACGGGTCGTGCGCTTCCTGCTCTCGGACGAGGCGAGCTATATGACCGCGTCCGAAGTCGTGGTCGACGGCGGCAATATCTCATCACAGCGCGCATCGTAATAGTCGCCAACCCATCCAGAATAAGGGGCAAATTATGCTACGGCTTGTATCGCCCATCACGGGCCTCCTGCTCGCTCTTGCCAGCACTTCGGCAACGGCTGCTGAAACCCTGAAGCCGCTTCGTATCCTCGTGACGAATGATGACGGTATCTCATCGGAGGGTATTTCGGCGCTTATTCAAGCACTCAAGCCCTTTGCAGATATCGTGGTTTCAGCACCCGCACGCAACTTCTCCGGCGCCAGCCAGTCCGTGACGTTGTTCAACGGCGAGGTCCGTGTGCGCGAGGCCGAGCGCGTCCCGGGTGTTCCGGGCTATGCTGTTGAAGGGACGCCCGCGGACGCGACGATTTTCGGTCTGCAGGAAGTGGGAAAGACCCGGCCTTTCGATATGGTCATCTCCGGTATCAACAAGGGCGAGAATGTCGGCGAGGCCGTTTATGTGTCGGGCACGGTTGGTGCCGCACGCCAGGCGGCCATGCTGGGTATTCCAGCCATTGCGGTCAGCCAGGCCCATGTGCGGGACGGGCGCTATGACTTCCAGGTGGCGGCACAGTATACTGCACGGCTGGCGCAGGTGTTGTCCAAGCTGGGACCTCAGGCCCCGAAGCTGGTCTCTGTCAACGTGCCGGCAAAGCCAAAGGGTGTGAAGATGGTCCCGGCCGGTGGCACCCCGTTTGCGATCACCGGCTTCAAACGGACCGGAACCGCGTCCGATGGCGCTACACTCTACGCACCGAACTTGACGATTTCTGCCAATGCGCCAGCGGGGAGCGACACCGAAGCCTTGGCCCAGGGTTACATCGCGGTCACGGTCCTCAGCCTTGATCCCAATGTCAAGGAAGCCAGTCTTCCGACCGCCGCACTAGAGCTGGAAGCCGCAGAACAATAGCCAAGAGCTAGCAGTCTCTGCCCGGCCGCATGTCCGGCAGAGACTGCACCTTTCCCAGAACGCGACTTTTCACCCCTGCCGCCGCACGGCAATGGGTGTCGCCGAGACGTCAGATCAGACAGGCGTCTTGTCCTGCTGTTCCTCAGTCTCTTCGCCGTCTGCGCGCACGAATGACATCTTGCCGTCGGGCTCGAGAATGCCCCACTTGACCTGGGACAGCCGCTCGATGCCGGCCTTGTGCATCTCGGAGAAGATCTCGTCCGGCCGGATACGCTCCTTGTGCATCAGCGGCTCGCTGATCCGGCCGTGACGCACGATGAGCGAGGGCGGCGCTTCGGCTATCGAGCGGAACCAGCGGAAATGGTATGTCAGCAGCGAGTGCAGGAAGGTGAGGCACAGCAGTGTGGCAGCCCCGAACAGCGCGCCCGTCAGGGACTCGTCGCCGGCCGTCAGCGCCGGGGACACGATCTCCGCAACGAGCAGCAGCATGACGAGTTCAAAAGGTGAGAGCTGGCTGAGTTCACGCTTTCCAAGGGCGCGGAAAGCAAATGTGAGCAGGACGAATACACATGCAATCCGGATGATGATTTCCATGACTTTGATTTGCTCCTGCGACGCACGGCGTCTGCTGCTCGATGTTTTTTATGGAAACACGAAAGTGCTGAGTTGGGCGTCAGCCGAGGTCCCGTCGGCCTCGACAGAAATCCTCCCCTGATGGGCGCCATAGGCATCTGCGGTCAGCTCGACCGCGACCAGCCGGCTTTCACCTGGCCCGAGCGCCGGGATGTCAACGCGGTAAGGCGATGTTGGCTGAGGCTCGAAGGCGACGTCCGTGAAGGCGTGGATATAGTCAGGATCGATGCCCAGGCTGATGTGGGAGATCGGCGCCGCACTTCGGTTCGTCAGCTGAACTGTCACACGCTCGATCTGAGCATAGCGGATCCGGGAGGGATATTCGACGGACCATTCAATTCCGCCGCTCTGTCCCTGGGCAGTCTGCTGGCCTGGCCCGAAGACGCCCAGAAGGGCAAGGAGCGGCAGGACAGCGATGGAGGGCAAGCCTATGAGCTCGCTTCGGTGAAGGCGCAGCCTCGGGGCAATGCGAGGCGGCAAAGGCGGCTGATCAACGGGGCTGGTCATTTGGGCTCCTGAAAGAGCTGAAGTGAACGGGACGCCACGCGGTCGAGGCCTGCTGCCAGCACGATGCAATGCAGGAAAACCCATGGCACGCGACGGGGCGGCGGGCCGGCAAGGGCTGGGCAAGCGAATGCAGTGGTTGCCTGTCCGCAGGCCGTGCGTCCCGGGCGGATACTTGATTTGTCAATCAAGGGAATAACCGCCGCTCTCCGTCACGCTGCAGTTAATGCTGCGCAGCGTGGCGCTGCCCTTGAGGTCGGCGGCGAGGCCGACCCTCGCAAGGGAGGCGATGAGGAAGTTCCTCAGGGAGGGAGCGTCATCTCCTGGTCCAATCTGCAACAGGCTCGTCGGACTCAAGAACGAGGCGTGGCCGGAGGGGTTCCTGTCCGGCCGTGTTGGCCGGGCAGCCATCATGACACGAGCCGCAGGTGAACGCGTGCGTGGCCTCACAGGCGTCAGGCAACTGGAACAGACGCAAAGGGCGGTTGTGGGTAAGGCCAGCACTGAACCGCGCATCAGGCGTTGGGTCAGCTTGATGGCGGGCGATGAACGGCCCGCCAGCCTGCAGCCACAAGATTTGCCGCCTTGTCTCCTCCTCGCCAGAGATGCGCGGCCGGTCAGGCAGGATCAGTGCGCCATTCTTTTCGGCAGAAGCATTTTGTCTGCCACCGGATCGATCAGCGGGCGGCGCGCGCTGCATTCAGGGCGACGGCTGCTCGAACAAGGGCCTTGAGTGCCTCCTCGTCGACGTCGTCGCCCTTGTGAAAGTCGATGGCGCGGCGGGTATTGCCATCAAGGCTCGCATTGAACAGGTCGGAGGGGTCATCCAGCGCGGCTCCCTTGGCGAAGGTCAACTTCACGGCATTCTTGTAAGTCTCGCCGGTGCAGATCATACCGTTGCAAGACCACACGGGAACCCCGCGCCATTTCCACTCCTCGACCACGGCGGGCTCGGCCTGCTTGATCAGCGCGCGGAGCCGGGCGAGCATGCCGCCCCGCCAGTCGGCCAGCTCCTTGATCCGCTCGTCGATCAGCTGAGACGGTGTTGCATCCGTCTGGGCTGTGCTGTTCTCCATGTTGTCTTACGTCCTTCCGTTTCAGCGCTGCACGACCAGGCAGGGTACTCGCGAAGATATGGGCCTGCTTTAAGGAATCCAGCCGGGCAGCTCGGATGCCTGCCGGCTCCAACTTGCCAGCAGTTCCTCGTCCAGCTGATCAGTCTCATAGATATGGAAATATCGTGTATTTTTATCCTTGGATTCAACCGGGGGGACAGGGTCGAGCGCCGTGCCGCGAAAGAACGCGATCTTGATGTATTTGGTGAAGCAGTGAAGGCTTAGGAACCAGCCCTGCCCGTCCACTCCATATAACGGCGAGTTCCATTTAACGGCTTTGCGCACCTCCGGGACGGTGCGCACGATGAGCGCATCGAGCCGGCGCCCCATATCGCTCTTCCAGCCTGGCATCGCCGCAATATAAGCTTGCACGGGCGCATCGCCGTCACCCATGGGGATCTGCGGGTTGCCGCCTGAGAGCAGGACCGGTTTGGCATCGGCCTTACTTGCGGCCTGCCTGGATTTTCCGGACGCTTTGCTCGCCACGTTAGGTCCTTCCTGTTTGCCCCATGCCTACCCCTTGATCGGCTGCCCGCTACACCGCTTGGCCGCATACGGCAGCACGAACAGGTATAGCCCCGAGGCCATCAGCAGGAAGAGCGGCGGCAGCGGCGCATAGACGATCCACGGGGGAGGATCCCCGAGACCCATCGCCACGAAGTTAGCAACGACGGCAAGAGTAAAGACAATCGACACCCAGCGGTGGGACTGCCGAAGCCATTTGTTCCAGTTCAATGGAATTTCTCCGAAAAATAAGCGGGATGACGGCGCGCCCGGCAGGGACCGCCGGCCTCAAGCGAGCCCCTCGAGCACTTGCTCCAGCTTGCCGAGGAAGCCCTGCCAGCCGTGCCTTGCGCCCTGGAAGGCCTGCTTCTGGTTCGGCCGGAAGCCGGATTGCTCCATGCGCAGGAGCGTTCCCTTGTGGGTTGGCATCAGCGTGAACGTCACGATGCTTCGCAGATTGTATGCCTCATCCTCGTGCGTGAAATTCCAGGTGTAGGACAGGATCTGACGCGGCTCGATCTCGAGGACTTCGCAATCCAGCACGCCGCCCCAGTCGCCGCGAAGATTGAAGCGATGGCCCACGTTGGGTGCAAAGTCGTTGTTCATCAGCCACTCCTTGATGAGGTGGGGCTGCGTGAGGGCGCGCCAGAGCTTCTCCGGCGGATGCGGAAATTCTCGTTCCACAGTGACGCAGAGCGTCTGGGCAGACGTGACGTTCATTGATCCATCCTTTTCAGCAGGTCCTCAAGGGCATCGAAGCGGCTCTCCCAGAACCCGGCCATCTGACTTGCCCAATCAATCAGCGGCGCCAGTGCATTGACCTGCGCGCTGTAATGGGTCTGGCGGCCTTCGTGGCGGTCACGGACCAGGCCGGCCTGCTTCAGAACTCCCAGATGCTTGGAGACGGCCGGCTGCGAGACGCCGGCTCGTGCCGTCAGCGCTCCAACCGTCTGTTCTCCGTCGCGGCATAACCGCTCGAAGATGGCCCGCCGGGTCGGATCGGCGAGCGTTCTGAAGAGCACGTCCTGGGCATTCGACATAGCAATACATAACTCGTTGGTTATCAGTCATGATCTATAACCATTGAGTTATGTGTGCGTCAAGGGGCACGGTCCAGCCGAAACGTTTGCAGCGTCAGCCATTGCGTCGGCCTGGAGGGCGTGGCGCCACCAGATCTTCGAGGCGATCCTGGCTGGGACACTTTGAAGCAGAACGGCCCAGGCACAAACCAATGGTCCGGCTCGATAGGGCCGGCCAGGGCAGGGGCAGAGGACGAGCAGTGCAACGGTCAGGGTTGTCGCGATAATGGCGCGCCGCAGTGTTCTTCCCGTTGATTCTTGATGCTCCGGATTCTCTGGGCGGATCTTTGTTGCTCAGTGAACCGGGCGGTTGTCATGGCGCTTGCGGGCGGGAGCGCCAGCCACGGCACGTCTCTTGCGGCCGGTGCATGGGGCCGCTTCCTGCGAGCCCATGAGCCAGGCATCCAGGCTCAGTTGGCGCTGCTGTTCTTCCATGCCGGATAGGCCGGCAGGGTGATCATAAGGAAGCCGCCCAAGGCGCATCCGACGGCACCCGCCACCAGGAAGAGGCTGTATCATCCCGCGTGGTCATAGATCAGGCCAGCCAGGAGGGGGCCAATTCCAGATGCCAGTGCCATGAGCGCCGCCACCACGCCATAGATGACGCCGAAATGCTTCATGCCGCCATAGCTTGCGGTCAGGAAGCCAGTGATCTGCGTCTTGGTGCCAGCCGCATAGCCATTGATCAGCAGGGCGACGACAATGAGCCGGGGCTCCTTCACGCCCTCCAGCAGCAGAAGAAAGGCGAGCGAGGCTGTGGCCAGCGTCAGGCCGCCAATCCAGTTCGGGCGAAACCTGTCAAGCAGGGCGCCGGTGACGAGTTTTCCAATAGTGCCGACAATACCCGCCAGGCTGGTCAGCCAGGCTGCACTTGCCCTCGACACTCCCGCTTCCGTCAGGATCGGGAAAAGATTGATCGTCAGCCCCATCGTCAATGTCATCACGATGAAATTGGACACACCGACGCGCCAGAGCGCAAAATCCATCGCGGCCTTCCGTGGGGAAAGGCCGCTGAGGACCGGCAGAGGTGTCTGATCCGTTCTCTTTCCCTGAGCAGCGTCTGTTAAGGAGCGATCCTGAGCGTCGAGGAAAAACAAACAAAGGATCAGGGTCAGACCACCCCACCCTATAGGCAGCAAGACAAAGGTTCCGCGCCAGCCGACGGTGTCAAGCGGCGCCGACCAGTTTATGCGCAAGCCCGAGATCGTGCTCGATATTGCCAGCAGCACCATCCGGCATCTTCTGCGGCGCCTGGCGGAAGAGGTCCGCACCCCGGCAATCGCCAATGCCCGGTACAGAAGCGCTCTTTATCCAGTTTGCGATCGAGCTGGCACGCTACTGCGAGGCCGTCTCGGATGCGCCACAAAGCAGAGGTCTTGCAGGCTGATACTTTCGTCTGATCGACGAGCGGATCGCCAACTTTGCGCACCCGCCGAGCCTTGGGGAGCTTGCCTCGCTTTTGCGGAATGTCGGATCGCCAGCTGACTCGGGTTTTTCGGGCCAGCCGGGGCTGTTCGATCGGGGAGTATCAGGTGCAGCTCCGTCTGGAAGCTGCAAAACGGCGGCTTGTTCTAATGCGCGATCAGCTCTTAAATCTGCGTCTCGGCGATCGAGATAAAGGCCGCAAGGGTTGCGGCAGCATCGCCCTTGCGCCAGGCAAGCCCTGTTTCAAGGTAAGGCGGCTCGACGGCGAGGGGAAGGTAGCGGACGTCGGTTCTAGCCAGATGCTGGAGCGACGCGGGCACGAGCGCCAGGCCCATGCCGGCAGACACGAGGCTGATGATGGTCTGCATCTGAATGGCCTCCTGCCGGATGAACGGCTGCCGCCCTCGGGAGCGATAGAAGCTGAAGACCAGATCGTGAAAAGCCGGAGACACCCGCGCCGGGAAGATGATGAGAGGCTCTTCCATCCAGTCGTCCCCTTGCAAGGCATTGTCTTTGACGCAAAGACGACCTTCATCGATCCAGGTGCTTGGTACGGCGACGACGAGCGGCTCACGCAGCAGCGGCCGGTAATCAAGCGCTTGCGGCAGGGCGGGGCGTGTTGGAATGAGAATGCCCGCGTCGACCTGCCCGTTCAGCAGTGCCTCGACCTGGACGTCGCTCGTCGCTTCCAAAAGCGTGATCTCCACGTCCGGATAGGCGCTTGAATAGCTCTGAACCAGGCGTGGAAGCACGCTGTAGTCGGCCGTGCTGATGAAGGAGAGTCTCAGCCGGCCGGCCATGCCGGTGCGCAGGCGGCGCGCGATCTCGGGCAGCTCGGAGATCCGCTCGACGGCGGGCCGGACGTGCTCAAGCCACTGCTGGCCGAAGGCGGTCAGAGCAACGTTGCGCTTGGAGCGGGTGAACAGCGGTGCGCCCAGTTCACGCTCCAGCGCCATGATCGACTGGCTCAACGGCGGCTGGGTCATGCCGAGCAGTTCTGCGGCGCGCCCGAAGTGCAGCGTGTCCGCAACAGCAAGGAAGTGGCGAAGCTGGCGCAGATCCATCTAATTCAATCCATGACCTAATCAACGATTAATAATATATTTCTCAACTTATAGAAAGCGGGTTAGGGAAGAATAAGGACCACTGATTTCAGGACAGCTTCAATGCCCGCTTATCGCTCACGCACCAGCACGCATGGCCGCAACATGGCAGGGGCGCGCGGCCTCTGGCGTGCGACCGGAATGAAGGACGAGGATTTCGGCAAGCCGATCATCGCCATCGCCAACAGCTTCACCCAGTTCGTGCCGGGCCACGTCCACCTGAAGGACCTTGGCCAGCTGGTTGCGCGCGAGATCGAGGCGGCGGGTGGCGTTGCCAAGGAATTCAACACCATTGCGGTCGATGATGGCATCGCCATGGGCCATGACGGCATGCTCTATTCGCTGCCGAGCCGGGATCTGATCGCGGACAGCGTTGAGTATATGGTCAACGCTCACTGTGCGGACGCTCTTCTGTGCATCTCCAATTGCGACAAGATCACGCCCGGCATGCTGATGGCAGCGATGCGCCTCAATATCCCGACGATCTTTGTCTCCGGCGGGCCGATGGAAGCGGGCAAGGCGGATATTCGCGGCCAGACCGTCGCGCTCGACCTTGTCGATGCCATGGTCGTTGCGGCCGACGAGAGCTACACCGACGAAGAGGTCAAGATCATCGAGCGGTCCGCCTGCCCGACGTGCGGCAGCTGCTCGGGCATGTTCACCGCCAACAGCATGAACTGCCTGACCGAAGCGCTCGGCCTGTCGCTGCCTGGCAACGGCTCCGTCCTTGCAACCCATGCGGACCGCGAGAAGCTGTTCTTGGAGGCGGGCCGCACCATCGTTGATCTGGCCAAGCGCTGGTACGAGCAGGACGATGCATCGGTTCTGCCGCGCAGCATCGCCAGCTTTGCCGCATTTGAAAACGCGATGAGCCTCGACATCGCCATGGGCGGCTCGACCAACACGGTGCTCCATCTGCTGGCGGCTGCCTATGAAGGGCAGGTGAACTTCAACATGGCCGACATCGATCGCCTGTCGCGCCGGGTGCCTTGCCTGTGCAAGGTGGCCCCTGCCAAGCAGGACGTGCACATGGAAGACGTCCACCGTGCCGGCGGCATCATGGCGATCCTGGGTCAGTTGGAGAAGGCCGGGCTTATCGACGCCAGCCTGCCGACCGTCCACGCGCCGACCCTGGCCGATGCGCTCGACCGCTGGGATATCAGCCGCACCCAGAGCGAGAGCGTGCGCGAATTCTTCAAGGCGGCGCCGGGCGGCGTGCGCACGACCGAGGCCTTCAGCCAGAGCAACCGGTGGAAGGACCTGGACCTGGACCGCGAAGGCGGCGTGATCCGCGATGCGGAGCACCCCTTCTCCAAGGATGGCGGCCTTGCCGTGTTGTTCGGCAATCTGGCGCCCGAGGGCTGCATCGTGAAGACGGCGGGCGTGGATGAGTCCATCCTGACCTTCAACGGCACGGCCCGCGTCTATGAGAGCCAGGATGCGGCGGTTGCCGGCATTCTTGGCAATGAGGTGAAGGCGGGCGACGTCGTCGTCATCCGCTATGAAGGCCCGAAAGGCGGGCCGGGCATGCAGGAGATGCTCTACCCGACCAGCTATCTGAAGTCGAAGGGGCTGGGCAAGGCCTGCGCGCTCATCACCGATGGGCGCTTCTCCGGCGGCACCTCGGGCCTGTCTATCGGCCACGTCTCGCCGGAAGCGGCCGAGGGCGGTCTGATTGCGCTGGTCGAGACGGGCGATCCGATCGTGATCGACATCCCGAACCGCATTATCCGCCTTGATCTGGACGACACGGTCATCGCAGAGCGCCGCGCCGCGATGGAGGCAAGGGGTGCCAAGGCTTGGAAGCCCTTCGGGCGCAAGCGCAACGTCTCCCCAGCGCTACGGGCCTATGCAGCGCTCACGACCAACGCCGCACGCGGCGCGGTGCGTGACGTGGGCCAGATCGAGAAGGACTAACGCTGCAGAGCGTCTGCATTTCGATGAGGCGAGCCGGGGACCCTTTTGCCCCGGCTCGCCATTGGCTCAAAGAAGGCGGATGCGGGCGGAAGACCAGTTTATGTGAGAGTGCAGGGAGTTTCGGATGAACGTTGCTGATGCTGTTGCTACCCGACGATCAGTCCGGGCATTTGCGGACACTCCTGTTCCGTTCGAGACGATCCAGCGTGTGCTCGACCAGGCGCGCTGGGCGCCGTCGGGCTGCAACTTTCAGCCTTGGGAGGCGACCGTGCTGACGGGTGCGCCGCTGAAAGCGCTTCAGGAGCGCCTGCTCACCAGCCCGTTCGATAATCCGCCCGAGTACGACTTCTCAGCACCCGGCAAGGTCGAGAAATACCAGGCCCGGCTGCGGGCCGTCGGCGCTGCCATGTACGGTGCGATGGGCATCGGGCGCGAAGACAAGGCTGCGCGCGCCGATTTTACGCGCGACAACTGCCTGTCTTTTGGCGCGCCGGTTCTCCTGCTGTGCCACTTTCCAAAGCTGATGAAAGAGCCGCAGTGGTCTGACGTGGGCATGTGGTTGCAGACGATTATGCTGCTTCTGCGCGGCGAGGGGCTGGACAGCTGCCCGCAGGAGTACATGGGGCTTTATGGGCGGACCATAAAAGCGCATCTGGGGCTGTCTGACGATACCCTGCTGTTCTGCGGGCTGGCGATCGGCTGGCGCGATCCGAATGCACCGATCAACGATTTTGCGCGTGATCGTGTGTCGCTGGCCGAGCAAGTCACGTTTCTGGGCTTCGAATAAGGGCCGCTCCTGCCCCGACAGGGCTAGGGGGCGCTCGAACTTGTGGATTCCAGACTATTTCAAGGGGAGACAGCTGATCCAAGGATAAGTTCTGCCGCCATGTTCGACATCACCATGCCCCTCTGGGAACTTTTCGTCAGGGCAACGATCATCTACCTGGCGCTTATCTTCCTTGTCCGCGTCATTCCAAAGCGCAAGGCCGGGCATATCTCGCCCAACGACATGCTGACGCTCATCATCCTTGGCGGGATGGGGACCGACGCCATCATGGGCGGCTCCAGCTCGGTGATCGAGGCTCTGCTCATGGTCGGATTGATTATCGGATGGGGTTATGTCTTCGACGCCATTGAGGCGCGCTCTCCCCTCTTGCAGAGAGTCCTGCGGGATCGCCAGACAACGCTGATCGATCGCGGCCGTTTCATCAGACAGAATATGAGGCGGGAACTCGTCACCGAAGAAGAGCTCATGGCCGTTCTGAGGAAGGAAGGCGTCGATGACGTCTCACGGGTCAGGTCCGCCTGCCTGGAGGCGGACGGCGAGATCAGCGTCATCATCGAGGACAAGCCGGAAGAGCGCTGATGGCCTGGTCCTCGTCGGGCAGGCTTGCGGCTGATGAAGCCCGCAACCTTCTCTACAGCGCCGCCCTGTACCCGCCAAGGAAGGTCGCGATGGCGCGCCTGACAACCAAGGCCCGTGCCGTTGGGTCGGGTGTTTCATTTGTCGCAAACGGGCGGTTCCCGGCCGTGGCGAGGGTCAGCAGCTGCATGGCATGCCATGCAGGATCGCTCAACCTAAGCGCGCCGTCGTCGACTTTGCGGGCGAGCCACTGGGCAAGTGCTGTGATCCAGGGCTGGCGGATCTGCAGATAGACCTGGCGTGCAAGCGGGGGGTTGCGCCGTGCTTCTGCAATAACGGTCCGGAGCAGGGCAATGCAGGTCGAACTGGTCAGCGCAGCTGAGGCCGCCGCGAG
>NZ_DATBUP010000245.1:0-16914 GCF_036515995.1 Pedomonas sp.
ATCCCATGGTCAGCCTGCCGGGCGCAGGAGCCGCGCGTGCGGCGCTTGAAAAATGCCCGCAGGTTGTCGTCTCCGACTGCATGGCACGTACCGATACGCTGGAGCTTGCACATATCGCCCTGCCTGCTGCTGCCTGGGGCGAAAAAGACGGTACGGTCACCAATTCCGAGCGGCGGATCAGCCGTCAGCGCCCGTTCTTTGCCTTGCCTGGCGAAGCGCGGCCGGACTGGTGGATTGTCTCGGAGGTCGCTCGCCGCATGGGCTTTACCGAGGCCTTTGGATACACAAAGCCGGCGCAGATTTTCCGCGAGCACGCGGCGCTTTCAGCCTTTGAAAATGATGGCACACGCCTCTTCAACATTGGCGCTTATGCCGAAATTCCCGACACCGAATATGACGCGCTTCCGCCCGTCCAGTGGCCGGCGCGCAAGGGCGAGACAACAGACTCCACCCGATTGTTCGCAGATGGCCGTTTCCCCACACCCGACGGCCGGGCGCGCATGGTCGCGGTGGCGGTGCAGGAGGTACGGCAGCAGGACCCTGCTTGGCCGCTCCTCCTCAACAGTGGCCGGTTGCGCGATCAATGGCATACCATGACGCGCACCGGCCTTTCGCCGCGTTTGTCCCGCCACAGCCCCGAGCCCACGGTCGATGTGCATCCGCGCGACGCGCAGGGTCACGGACTGACGGACGGCGCACTGGCGCAAGTGGAAACCCCCCATGGCTTCAGCCTCTACCGCGTGCGGGTGAGCGAGGCCCAGCGCCGGGGCGAGCTGTTCGCGCCGATCCACTGGACGGACCAGACGTCAAGCGCCGGACGCACCGGGATGCTGGCGCAGCCGCTCTGCGATCCGGTCTCCGGTCAGCCGGGATTCAAGGCGACGCCGGCGCGCGTCCGGCCGGTCGAGGCCCGCTGGAGCGGATTCCTCATCACCCGCACGGAGGTGGAGCCTGAAGGCGTTCTCTACTGGACCCGCGCTCGGCTTGCCGGCGGTTATCTCTACGAACTGGCGGGCGATGCCGAGTTGGCATCGCTGGCAGAGAGGGTGCTGCCCGAGGAGGGCGAGCTGATGGAAGCCCTGGATGGCGGGCGCGGCAGCGCCCGCTGGGCGGTTCTGAAGGATGGGAGGCTGGATGCCTGCCTGTTCGTCGCAACCGACAACAGCCTGCCGCCGCGCGAGTGGCTGGTGCGCCAGCTGGAAAAAAGCGCGGAGGCCAGCCCGCTCGCGCTGCTGGCGGGACGGCCTGCGCGGCCCGAACCAGACCGCGGGCCAGTCGTCTGTGTCTGCTTCGACGTAGGGTTGAAGACGCTCGTCGGCGCCATCGCCGACCAGCTGCTGACCAGCGTCGACGCGGTGGGCGCGGCGCTCAAGGCCGGGACCAACTGCGGGTCTTGTCGCCCGACCATTGCCAAACTGCTGACACCCTTGAAGGAGACAAGCCATGCCGTCTGAGACAAGAATTGCAAGCGGCGAAGTCTGGCTGGTAGGGGCAGGGCCGGGGGACCCGGAACTGCTGACGCTGAAGGCCATCCGTCTCATCGAGGCGGCGGACGTGGTCTTTTACGATGCGCTGGTTAGCGCGGACATTCTCGCACTGGTGCCTTCCCGCGTGCGACGCGTCTCCGTCGGAAAGCGCAGCGGCCGCCATTCCCGCAAGCAGGAAGACATCAACGAGGACCTCCTGGCCGCCGCACAGGCGGGACTGCGGGTGGTGCGCCTTAAAGGAGGAGATCCGTCTATCTTTGGCCGCTCGGCAGAGGAGGCGGCGCACCTGAGGGCACATGGCATTGTGGTGCAGGTGGTGCCGGGCATCACGGCGGCCTCGGCTGCTGCCGCGTCGGCAGGCGTATCGCTCACCCTGCGCGGCGAGGCGCGACGGCTCCAGTTCATCACCGCCCACGCGAGGGCGGGCGAGCCTTTGGATCTCGACTGGAGGGCGCTGGCCGACCCGCGCTCGACGCTTGCCATCTATATGGGCCGAGCGGCTGCACCTGAAATCGCGCAGAATTTACTGCGGGCGGGGCTCGCCGCTGAAACGCCTGCGCTGATTGTCGAGAACGCCAGCATGGCCTGTGAGCGGCGCTTCTCAACCCGTCTGGATCTGCTCGCGCTGGCAGTGCAAACCGCAGTGGGTGACGGACCGACACTGCTGCTCATTGGCTCTGCCGTCGGAGACAGGAGCATACCCCGAAGTGTGAAGATCAGAGTTCAAGCAGAACCCTGAGCAAGCGATACTGTGCGTCGCAGAACTATTCGACCCGCTTCTCAGCCGGCATTTGGCCGACGAAATGCCAGCCGAACCGCATCGCTCAATGTGGGAGGCATGGAGGAACCATGACTCTCGCCTGCTAAAATGCGGTGCTGAACCATGATGCCTTTATCTGCCAGAACCTTGGAAAACTGCTCAATTTGGGCGGTGTTTTCCCGCTCTCCGACAGTGAGCATGATCTTTGCGTCCGGCCTACCCAGTCCAGTGATGGAACGGGTCTCCACCCTCTTCATAAACTGTCCATTGGCGAGCCAGAGGGAGGGGCTTGCCGCAACATAGGTTTGGAAGAGCATCGGGCGGGCGAGTAGCGTGTGCATGACAAACATCCCACCGAAACTGTGGCCGGCAATGGCCGTGCGTTGGCGGTCGATGGGGTATGCGCGCAATATTTCCTCATGAACCTGGTGTTCAAGGAATGCGAGAAAGGCATCGGCACCGCCGGTAGGCAGGCCATAGCCCGGCTGGCCGGGCTGGATCACTGGCTCAGGCAGGCTTGGTGTATAATCCCGCGCACGCCGTGTTGGGCCGCCGCTATCAGTCCCGACGATGATTCCGGCCTCTACCTGACTGCGCTGCCCAGCACGAGCCAGTCTGCGTGCGATCGCAACTGCAATCGGGAAGTTATCCTCGCCGTCCAGCACATAGAGCAACGGATAGCCACCTGCAGGCGGCGGCGTATCAGGCGCGTAGATAAACAGCTTGTACGTTTCCCCTGACGGCGCGGTCACACTGCGTTCAGTGGCTCCGGGCAATTGGTAAGGCAGCGCATCGGCAAGGGCATCGGCGGGTGCGGCAGCGAACATTGCCATTCCCAGCAGAATAGCGCGAACTGCACGGGCGCTTTTCCAAAGTATGTGCATTACGCCGCCTCGGAATTCGCAATTGCAGGAGCATGAGAGTGAGCACTTCTGCTTTCATGCCAGACGCTATCCCTCGGCGCGCTGAGGGCGCGTAATCTTGCGCGGCGAGCGAGGTGAAACAGCAGGAGTGCCCCCGTAACTGCTACAATTTCTACTGTAAAACCGTTGCCGCGGTGGTTCCAGCCGATGCCAATGATGGTGAGCAGGCTGGCAGCAGGGATGAAGAGGCAAGTCACTGCGCTGGCATATAGCAGTTCATAGCCTGCCTTGGCGCCGCCCCTTGCCAGTGCCCAGACAGTCATAGCCAGGAACACGGCATAATAGATGATCTGATGCCAGAGGCCGACGCTGTCCGTCAGCTGCGGAAGCACCTTTGCCGCGGCGAGAGTTACGGAAATACCGGCAACGCATCCAAGGCTGATGCCGACGGTGAGCGCCGCAAGCAGCCGGGTGGGGCGGGTCTGCTCAACGGCACCAGCCCGGCGCTCCCGCTTGCGACGGCTTTCAATCCACAAGAGGTTGCCGGTGTAGAACAGAGCGGCTCCTGCCATTCCGAGCAGGAAATAACTCCAGCGAATTGGCGCACCGCCATAATTGCCAAAATGCAGCGCAAAGAAACTGGTGACGGTGGCAAACGCCGGTGTCTGGTGGCCGGGCAAATAGTCGCTCGAGAGAATGCTGCCGGTATAGGGATCAACACTCGCAAGGCCGAAGTCCGGACCGCGCAGGCCGTAGCGGTCATCTTTTCCCAGAACGCGGAGCCGGACTGTTGCAGCGTCGTGACTGTAACTCAAGGTCGTCGGAGTGAAGCCTGGCGCTTGCTCGGCAAGGCGTGCCACCAGAGCAGGGGGTGGCAGCAGTGGCTGGCTGCGCTGTTCACCGTCTGGATCCGGATCAGTGTCTCGCGAAACCGCAGGAGGCGCGCCGGTTATGCTGTCCTGCGCAAGGTAGAACTGATCATGGAATGCAAAGACCACCGCAGTCAGCGCCATTATGATGTGGAACGGCAAGCTGAACAGGCCCACGACGTTGTGCACATCAAGCCACATGCGCTTCAGGTTCTTGCCGAGCCTGAGCGCAAATAAATCCTTCACCAGACTGGGGATCAGCACGATGACACCCGAGACCAGCGCGATGGCGTAGAGAAGCGCGATCGCACCCATGATCGGCATGGCGATTTCGTGGTCCAACGGTAGCCCAACCTGCTGATGCAGTGTGTCGATGAACTGGGCAACCGGGGACGGCCCTTGGCTGAGCACCTGAAGTGAGCCGTCGGCGTTCAGGCTAGCGTGGAAGGTCTTGCCAGCGCCATGGTCATGGTCGCCAACTGTCCAGCTGAGCCTGGCGGGCCGCTCCGGCCCGGTGGAGAGGTGAATGTCATAGCCCCCGGCTGCTTCAGGGTGCTCGGCAAGAACCTTGGCGACGAGTTCTGGAGTAGCATCCAGCGGCAGAGGCGCGGTCAGGCTCGGGGGTGGTGAGGCCCAGCGCTGGAGTGGCCCTTCGAACATGGTAAGCGCGCCGGCATAGAAGGCAATAAACAGCGCAAGGCCGCTGATGATGCCGACCCAGCTGTGAACATCCTTGTACACGCGGACAATATCGGTTCGCATTGCAGCGCTCCTACGCCGACAGCCAGTTGAGGGCGGCGTAAGCGCCCCAGAGAACTAGATTTGCCAGTAAAAGCCAGCTCCAGGCTCGCAGCCCTGTGCGGAACAGAAAACAGCTGCTGAGAATGCCAGACCAGAGAGGCGCCATAGCCCACATCGCGATCTGGCCATGTGCGCTCATGAAGGAGTCCTGCACACCAGCCAGTTGGAGGTAGAGGCAGGTGAGGGCGAGCGACGCCGTAAAGCCGGGTACGAGAGCCGCAGCTACCTTTCCAGCCCAGTTTCGGCTGGAAAGCTCTTCAGATTTGGCCGGATGCCTGCTCATCGGCCGGGAACCTTACGATAACGCAGCCAGGCAAACAGCAGCGGCGGAAGGGTTGTGAACAGCATGAGCAAGGTCAAAGCAGTAAAGACTGCTGTCGCCGGGCCCATGATCTCCAGCAGGCACCCGAGGGAGACGGCCATTGCCAGAAGGCCTGTCATTGCTGTTGCGCGGGGCCACGGACGAGAGGGAAGAAGCTGCTGATGAGGGGAAGCCAGGTAAAGCGCGAGTGCCGCCAGAAATGCGGCTGCTCCACCGCCCAAGGCCAGAACGGCTGACATGATGGTATTTCCCTTCCCTATCAGGCTGCCCCATCTGGACCCCTGCTGTGATAATGCGAATCTATCGCAACTATGGCCGGTTTTCCAGACTAGATGCTTCGACGAAGATTATCGCTCGTACGTAATATTTGCTCTTGATGCAAATAAGAATGCCTCGCTATATGCGCCGCGAACGATTCTTATTAGCGGGGCGCTTTTTGATGGCTAACGAACGGGTGTTGCACCGAATTGCAACCGGCCTTCTGGCCAGCACCAGCATGTTCGCAGGCGTTGTGCATGCTGAGGATTCCGCGCCGCAGGCTGGGCAGGAAATCGTAGTGACGGCTGCCGGATACGAGCAGAACATCGCCATGGCGCCCGCCAGCATTTCCGTCCTTTCCCGGGAGGAAATGGAACTACGCCCATATACGTCTCTGGAAGACGCCGTGCGCTATCTGGAAGGTGTGAGCATTGTCGGCAGCGACCCCAGCACCACCGATGTCGTCATTCGCGGCATGCCGGGCGAATATACTCTCTATCTGTTGGACGGCCGCCGGCAATCCACTCGTGAGACCATGAACCGGGGCACCGGAGGTGTTCAGTCCTCCATGCTGCCTCCGCTCGGCGCTATCGAGCGCATCGAAGTGGTGCGCGGTCCGATGTCGTCTCTCTACGGTTCTGATGCCATGGGCGGCGTGGTGAACGTCATCACCCGCAAGTTTCCCGAGCGGCTGTCTGCCACTGTGACCGGAGGCTACATCGTTCAAGAAGACGATGATTATGGCGACACCGGCATGGCCAATTTCTGGGTCGGTGCTCCGCTGGCGAACGGCAAAGTCGGCCTGCAGGTCTATGGCGGGTTCGTCAACCGGTCTGAAGACGACATCTTCTTCCCCGGTCCGTTTGCGTCGGGCGCGAACAAGTCTCGTGACAACTCCTTCTCCGGCAAGTTGGCATTCTTGCTGAGCGAGGGACACGACCTGGTCATCGAAGGTGGCCGAAACCGGCTGACCTATACCGAGACGCCAGGCAAGTCCTATGACGAGGAGGGCACCGAGCTCATCGAGCGCCACCGCCGCTGGCACGGTAGCGCGACCTACACGGGCAACTGGAGCTTCGGCTCGACGAAGTTGGCTGTTTATCGCGAAAACGAGAAGCTCTCGAACATCGAGGAAGGCGAGCTGCTGAACCGTCCCAATCTGACCAACACGGTTGCGGACGCGCTCATCACCATGCCCGTCGGCAGGATGAACCTGAATGTTGGGGCCCAATACACCCATGCCAAGGTAACGGGGCTCCAGGATCAGGAGAATGTTCCGGGCTATGTCAATGTGGACAAGGCCACCCGTGAATCCTGGGCGGTGTTCGCTGAGAACAAGTTCCAGTTCACGGACACCTTCGCTATCACCGGCGGCGCGCGGCTGGATCACTATTCAAGCTTCGGCACGCACGTGACGCCGCGCATCTACGCCAATTATGAGGTTGTGCCGGGCCTGGTGCTGCGGGGCGGCATCGCCAGCGGATTCAAGGCCCCGACCTTGCGCCAAAGCGATGCGGGCTACTGCATGACGACCGGCGGCAGTCATCTTCCGCGCGGGCCGCTGTGCGGTAACCCTGACCTTGATGCAGAGACCAGTGTCACGCGCGAAATCGGCCTGCGTTATGATAGCGAGCAGGGGCTGGGCCTTGGGCTTACCCTGTTTCATACGCGGTTCAAGAACAAGGTGGTCAGCTACCTGACGGACCGGATGGACCCGGTGATGCCGACAAGGCCCCTTTATACCTATGACAACATCGACCGCGTGCGCATTCAGGGTGTGGAAGTGTCGGCCCGCGTGCCGGTCACCGAGACCCTCGAGTTGACCGCCAATTATACCTTCACGGACTCAGAGCGTCGTGGGAGTGGCGAGCCCTCGTTCGACGGCTCTTCGCTTGACGGTTTCCCGCTCGACATGACGCCGAAGCACATGGCCAATGTGAAACTGGGTTGGGATGCAACCGATCGTCTGCACGCTTATGTGAGCGCTTATTACATCGGCAAGCAGTGGTACACCGGCTTTCGCAACGCAGCGATGGGTCCGCGCTCTCGCGAAGGCAGCACCACCTATGATCTTGGTCTGAGCTATCAGGTAACAGACATCTTGCGCCTTAACGCCGCGGCGCTGAACCTGACCGACAAGATCGTGCCGGTCGACGAGCGCGGCCGCTTCGAAGGCCTTGATGGAAACTGGATGGTCGACGAAGGCCGACGTTACTGGATCTCTGCGACGCTGAGCTACTAAGGCCCAGCTGTTTCAAGCGTCCGGCTCCGCGCGTAGCGCGGGCCGGACGCTTGCCGTTTGCTGCTAATGCACTCGGCAAGACTATCAGACTTCAGGTTTGGAGCGCCCGATGCGAATGCTGCCGCCACGTCAGCTGATATAGCGGGCCCGATAAGAGGCGAACTCCTGTAGGATGGCCTCTTCGCTCAGGCCGAAGCGCTCCAGCGAATATTCATGCATGGGGCGCTGTTCCCGTTTGTTGCCGGCCAGGAACTCCGCAAGCACGGCTTCGCTGGCCTGATCGAGGGACATGCCCATACGCTTGAGGACCCGCTCGGCCTGCACCAGCGGCTCGCGGCCGACGGCGCGATAATCGATGTCGATGAACCTGTCCTCTCCAATCCGCTCGCGCGCCGCCTCGAAGCGTTGCATCCAGTCAACCAGACGCGGAAACCAGAACGCGCCGACCTCCTTGTCGGGGATCGTGGCGCTCAGCTTGTAGAGGGCGGCCTGCATGCTGACGTAGGACGGCACCGTCTGCAGCGGATCACGGTGGGTCATGATCAGCACGGCATCGGGGAACGCGTCGGCGGCGTATTCAGTGTATGGCAAGTTTGACGGACTTTTCAGGATCCACTTCTTGCCGCGGCGCGAGGGATCCTGCCACTGCAGATATTTCAGCACCAGCTTGAGGTCGTCGAACCCCTTCGACTGATCGTAATCATTCAGCCAGCGGGCAAAGCTGGGCACATAGGACATGCCCTCAACCATGGTGCTGACGAACCATTGGCCAAGGACCAGGATCTCCTCGTCCGGCGCGTCGGGCTCCAGCGGATGGATCGACACCAGCTCGGGAACCGTTTCCAGCCAGCCGGAGATCATGGCCTCGGCATAAGCCCGACGCTCCACGGGATTGCCCCGTTCTTCACCGGGGAAGGGGGCGTAGTTCTGCAGCTCGAACCAGCGCATGGCCGTCATGCCCGGCGCGCTGGCCAGCAGGCGGTGGAAAATCGTGGA
Organism: Pedomonas sp.; assembly: GCF_036515995.1. Taxonomy (NCBI): domain Bacteria; kingdom Pseudomonadati; phylum Pseudomonadota; class Alphaproteobacteria; order Sphingomonadales; family Pedomonadaceae; genus Pedomonas; species Pedomonas sp. The sequence continues at coordinate 8,599 of NZ_DATBUP010000245.1, forward strand.
GCCAGTGCGCGGCAGGCCGAGGATGATGCCCGCGACTTCGACCGTCTCGTTCAAGATTTCGGGATGGCGACGAATATCCTCCATCATGCGCAGGCGGCTGGCGAGACCTTTGACGATGACTTCCGTCTGGGCAGCGTGCCCGGCTGCGGTCATCCGACTTTCGGTGTTCGCGGCTTCGATATAGTGATCCATTGGCTCGAAGAACCATGTATCGCCGAAGTCACTTAGCCCTGTCCGCTCACGAGCCATCTGCAGCAACTGTTCGCGCTCAAATTTCGTTTCGGCCGCTGCCGCTACCATATCCCCGCTCCCCATATCTCATCGCTTTGCAGTGATCGTGTTTGTTTGCCCTGCGCAGTATAACACTGGATCTCATGCATGTTCGACAAATGCGCAGCATAATCAATGAATAGCTTACTCTAAAGCTGCCTCTCGACGCCAGCATCGGCTTCAGGGGAGAAATGATGACCGGAGGCAAACGGAACAACTCTGAGTTTGACCATAAGGACGCTTCGACGAGCATGATCTCGATAACGGCGTCCGTACGGTCAATATGCTTTTGGCAAGCAGCACCGAGCGGCGCGAGCCCTCAGACCGCACTTATCAGTTGCTCCGCGGGTGTCTCGATCCGACGTGCGGTGACACGGCGAATGGCGAGGGCCTCGGGAATGGCACCCGGCTCCGCCTTGCCCGGCACCCACAGCACCGCATTGGCAGGGAAGGCCGTGGTGCCCCAGGATTGCGCAAAGTCGAGCGAGACGCCCGGCTGCTGGGTTGCGAAAGAGCGTCCGTAGGATAGCGCCGCCTCGCGCCAGCCTTCGCCGGGAACGGTAGAGGCGATGAGAAATGCTGTGCGCATGCCATCTGGGCCGGTGGGCGCGCCGGGCGAGAGCACATGCTCCTCCACGCCTGCCGGTGCGATGCGCGTCTGATCCATGAACTTCTCCTCATCCGCGCGCAGGATGTCGCCGACCGGCCCGCTCATTAGCGCTGCGGCAGCCGCAATGTCGTCCGCCCAGAACTCGGAAATGGTATCGTAGCCCACATCGTCGCCATCGGTGAGGTGGTTGCGGACATAGCGGGTGAAGGGGAAATGCCGCGCGCCCAGCGGGGCGTGATGCTCTTCATAATAGGCTTGGAATGCGGCCCGCGTGGAGTCCGGGCGGTGCACGAGAGCACAGATGCTTTTGCTCATGATGGGCAATCCTCTTCGTCAATATGGGCGAGCAGCTTTTCGACCGCGCTATAGGGATCGATACGCCTTGCCTCCACCTCTGCCAGAACGGTCTCTCCCGCTGTCGTCAAAGCGCGGCGGACAAGTCGATCGCGCAGCAAGGCGAGCGTCTGTTCCCGCTCCCGTAATCCCGAACGGCGGGCAAAGGCGCCAGCGGCGTCGAGTGCGACGCGGTGGGCGAGGATGGCGTCGACGATGTCGGCCCCGCCTTCGCCCGCGCTTGCCACGGCACGGAGCAGGGGAACGGGCCAATTGTCTGTCCTTGCCATTCTCGACGTCTCGCGCAGGTGAAGCATCAGTTCGTACTGCCGACGCGTGGCCTCATAGCCGTCGCGGTCCGCCTTGTTGATGACGAAGATCTCGCCCGCTTCCATCAGACCTGCCTTGACCGCCTGCACCTCATCACCAAGACCTGGCACGCCAACAATGATGGTAGTGTGGGCAAGATTGACGACATCGATCTCGTCCTGGCCCACGCCCACCGTTTCCACGATCACGATGTCATAGCCCATGGCGTCGAGGATGAGGCAGGCGTCATGGGTGGAACGGGACAGGCCGCCTGCCTGCCCGCGTGTGCCGAGCGAGCGGATGAACACGCCGGAATCGAGAGCGTGACGGGCCATGCGCACCCGGTCGCCTAGAATGGCGCCACCCGTGAACGGGCTGGACGGATCAATGGCGACAACACCGACACGCAGGCGCCTTCGGCGCATCTCAGCCACCAGCATGTCGGTAACGGTGGATTTTCCTGCGCCCGGCGGACCGGTCACACCGACGATTTGCGCACGCCCGGTTGCGGAGAAGATACGCCGCACCACGGCCGCCCCGCGCGGATCGCGATCGTCCAGCCAGCGGATTGCGCGTGCACCCGCGGCAACCGCGCCGTTCAGCACGCCTGTCGCAATGTCCTCGACCATGTGTTCAGACCGCCTCTGATGCCTGTTTTTCGGCCCACCAGTCCTGCAGGTAGCGCACGATGTCGCGCGTGTCGGCCCCCATGGTGAAGATCTTGTGCACGCCTGCATCCATCAGGAGCGAGTGGTCCTCCTGCGGAATGACGCCCCCGACCAGCAGCAGCTTGTCACCCGCACCCTGTTCTCGCAGCAGACGCGCCAGCTTGGGCAGACTGCGGGTGTGGCCCGCTGACAAGGAGGAGATGCCGACCACGTCCACATCCTCCTGAATGGCCGCCGCGGCCACCATCTCGGGCGTTTGCTTAAGGCCGGTGAAGATTACCTCCATCCCGGCCTCGCGCAGCGCATGACCGATGACGGTGATTCCGACCGTATGCGTGTCCATGCCCAGCTTTGCCAGCAGCACACGCAGGCGGCGGTTGGATGGTTCCTGCATTCCCTCAGACTCCGGCCAACTGACTATCAGGGGTGTGCACGCCGAACACGTCGCGCATAGCGTTGCACAATTCGCCATGGGTTGCGTAGAGCTTCACCGCCTCCAGGCAGACGGGGACCAAATTGTCGCCGTTGCGCGCGGCCTGGCGCACCTTCTCCAGCGCTGCGTCCACAGCGGCCTGATCGCGACGGGCGCGCAGTCCCTGAACTTTTGCGATCTGCTGCTCCTCCATGCCCTCATCGAGGCGGAAAATTTCGATCTCCCGCTTCTCCTCCGGCAGGACAAGGTGATTGACGCCGATCCACTTACGGCGGCCTTCCTCAATATCCTTGTTCCGCTCATACTGCTCGCGGCCCAGAGCCCGCTGGAAATAACCAGTCTCGATCGCCTTGACCGCTCCACCCATGGTGAAAACCTTTTCCAGTTCGGCAAAGGCGGCGTCCTCGATCTGCTTGGTCAGCGTCTCGACATAGTAGGAGCCGGCGAGCGGATCGATTGTCTCGGCAACGCCTGTTTCGTGGGCGACGATATGCTGGAGCGCGGCGCCGACGCGGATCGCCTCCTCCGCCGGCAGCGAATGCGCCTCGTCATGGAGTGGCGTCGTCATATTCTCGCCTGCGCCACCGAGTGCGCAAGCCGTCGCCATGATGGCGAGGCGGCCGATGTTGTTGAGCGGCTGCTGCAGCGTCAGCGCGATGGTGGTGGGTGAGGTCATCAGGCGGATCTTCAGCGCCTCTGGCTTCGTCGCGCCATAACGTTCCCTCATCAGCCGCGCCCAGCATTTGCGGAAGGCGCGCAGCTTGCAGATGCCCTCGAAGAAATCCATGTCGACGTTGACGACGAAGTGATTCAGGTAGGGCGCGATCGTGTCGATATCGAAGCCGCGTTCCAGCGTCGCGTCGATATAGGCACAGCAGATGGCCAAGCTGAATGCGATCTCCTGAACCGGGTTTGCCTTGGCGGGCTGAAGCTGGGCCGAGATGATGGAGAGCGGCGCCCAGTTCGGATGGTTGCGGATGATATACTCGATTGCATCCGTCGCGATGCGCAGGCCATGTTCGGGCGGATAGATGTAGCGGCCGACGCAGGTGTATTCGATCAGAATGCCGTTGACGATGTGAAGGACAAAATCCTTTGGATCGACGCCCTTCTTTTCCAGCGCGGCGATGATCATGGCGAGGTTGACCGGCTGAGGCGCGTTGCACACGCTCATCAGGTATTTGAGCTTGTCGAACGGCAGATCAAACGCCTTTTCCAGATCTTCCAGGCTATCAAGCGCCATGCCCGCGCGGCCGACTTCGCCCTCGACCATCGGATCGTCGCTGTCATAGCCGTTGGTCGTGGCGAGATCATACTCAAGGATAAGGCCCGACAGGCCTTGGTCGAGCATGTAGCGTGCGCGCCTCGCCCAGTCCTCGCCTTTGCCGAAGCCGGTGACCTGCGTCATCGTCCAGAAACCGGAGCGGTGGCCGTTGGGCTTCGTCGAGCGGGTGTAGGGATATTCGCCAGGAAAACCCACATCCTTCAGATAGTCGAAGCCGACAGCGCTGAGATCGGCGGGCGTATAAAGCGGCTTGATCGGCCATTTCAGCGCCTGGGTGACGAACGGGTCGCGCCGTTCGGGATTGGCGGCGACAAAGGGCCCACGCGTCTGCGCTTCCCAGCGCTCGGTTTCAGCGGCGATATCATCATTGGCGGGGACGAGCCCCGTGATGGGCCTGTTCATGCGGCAGTCTCCATGATCAGGGGTTCAGCGACGTCCCACAGGCGGCGGGCGGCGGCGGGATCAAGCGAGGCGGCGGCGACGCCCCAGCCTGAAGGCATGGGCGGCGACCAGACAGGGGCGATGGCGCAATCCTCAAGATAGAGGCCGCCCCGTCCCTCCAACTCCGGCGCAACGGCGGCCCAGACGGGCGTGGCGGCGCCTTCTTCGGGTGTTTTCATGCGGCCCTGGGGTAGGGTCCCGTCCGCACTGACCCAACCGAGGCGCACGGCGTCCTCGAACGTGACGTGGCGGCCAAGGTTGGTAGCGACACCGCCAGGCGTGACGGCATTCATTGTGACGCCCTTGTCCATGTGACGGCGGCTGTATTCAACAGCAAGGAGGTTGGCGCACAGCTTGGAGTGGCCATAGGCCTCGAACTTCTCATAATCGCGCCGCTCGTAATTGAGATCGTCCAGACGAAGTTCGGCCAGGTGATGGGAACCGGAGGATACGACGACGACGCGCCCCTTGCGCGCGACGATATTGGACAGCAGCAACTCGGACAGCAGGAACGGCGCGAAAAAGTTGACCGCCATCTGGCTTTCAAAGCCGTCCTGCGTACGGGTGAGGGGCGGGGCCATCAGTCCGGCATTGTTGATGAGGATGTCAAGCGGGCGGTTGCCCCAGCGCGCGGCCAGTCCGCGGACCGACGCCATTGAGAGAAGATCGACCGCCTCGATGGCAGGCGCGGCGACGTCGCGTGCCGCAGCAATGTCGGCAGCGACCCGCGCTCCCGCGGCCACGTTCCTAACTGCGATGGTCACATCTGCTCCAGCCGCCGCCAGAGCCGAGGCGATGGCGAGACCGACACCCGATGATGCGCCAGTGACCATTGCCGTGCGGCCGGTCAGATCGATGCCCCGCAGCACATCGTCGGCCGTTGGCAAGTCCGCTGCGGACACGTCGCCTTTCCATTGTGACATCATGTCTCCCCTTGGCGCCCAGTTTACCCCGGCGGGGAGGGGCGGCCAATCAGGCGCGCGACAGGGCTTGCCGTTTGCCGCATGATTCATGAATAAAGAGCATGATTTCGAAAGGAGAGGCGACGATGGCGATCCGCATCACCGACGCCCAGCGCGGGGACGATTTGATCCAGGGGTGCATCGCCATCCCCGGCGCTCTTATTGAGCTCTGTGCATTTCCAGAGGTAGAGCCCGAAACCGTGCTCGTGACTGAAGAACGGGCAATCCTGTCGCTTGGCCTTTCTCGCCTGCTGTCAGGATCAGAAGGGCGTGTTGCGGGCGACCAGCGAGCACCTTTTATACGTTTCGGCGCATTGGGATTCCGTCCGGCCGGCGTACCAATGGAAATGCGTGTGGCAGGCGGCGCGTTCCAAACGTTACGATGCCGGTTCGAAGCGTGGCGAATTGCGGCAGTGCTCGGTGCCGAACCGCTGGATGAGGCAGCGCTGGCGGCCTGCTTCGACATACGCTCTCAGACGATAGAGGAGGCGATGCTGCGACTGGCCGGAGAGGTCGACCATCCGCAGCAGGACAGTGTCGCGCTGGCCGAAGCGCTGGTCGCGGCACTGCTCATTGACCTCAAACGCTATCTGGCCGATGCGGGAGCGCGTGCGCAGCGCCGTCGTGGCGGCCTGACGCCACGCATGCTGCGCCAGGTGCTGGCTCGCATAGATTCTGCCGGCCCGCCGCCTGACGTTGATGCGTTGGCGCAGACTTGTGGGCTGAGCCGCTTCCATTTCATACGCTGTTTCCGCGAGACGATGGGAGTAAGTCCTGGCACATTCGTGCGGCAGGCACGCATGACGCGTGCCAAGGCACTGCTGACGGCGGACGATCGCCGGCCGCTGGCGGAAATCGCGGCAGAACTGGGCTATTCCGGCGCTCCAGCCTTCTGCGCGGCGTTCCGGCAGGCAGTCGGGCGATCGCCAGCGTCCTATCGCACACTTATGCGGTAGAGTGATCCGGCCCCGCGGCACCGCGATTAACATAATACAGATTATACGATCATTACATTTCGACAACAATTTAGAGATGTCACTGCCCGCAAGTTAAAGATGCGACACAAGCGTTAACTCTGCCCTCTAACTCCTGCCACATCGCAACGCATGCTGGTGATTCAGATGAACATCTATCAACACGCATGGAATTGCCGGCGGAACGCTGAGGGCGGCACGCCTGTCCAGCGTGTGAAGGCAATGCGGAAGCTGTTCGTGTCCTTGAAGCCCGTCCGGAGCGCAACCTCGTCAATTGACCTCCGGCTGGTCTTCAAAGCCTCCATCGCGAGGTTCTTCCTGGCCTCCTCCTTCAACTCACGGATCGATGTTCCTTCTTCCTCCAGTCGGCGACGCAACGTGCTTATGCTTTGCCCTGTCAGGCGAGCAAGCTCGTCGAGCGTCGCTATGCGGCCATCGCGGGACAATCCGATCAGGTACAACGTGCGGATCCTGTCCGGCAGTTGAATGGTGTCAGGCGCAGCCGATAGAAAATCGAACGGAAAATCGATCAGAAGTGCCTCGAGCTCCTCTGGCGTCCGAACCAGAGGCATCTCAAGGAGATAGGCTGGAAAGGATATCCGGTTCACTGGCTGATCGAAGGTGATCTCGCCGGCGAAAAAATCTGATACGGCCTCATTTGCGTAGGATGACCCGTGAGCAAGGCCGACCCGGAAAATGTGTTCGCCGATTCCCAGCAGCCAGCCATACAGCCTGCAGAACATCGACATACCTGCCAAGTCTGACAGGAACGCGCTGAAGTCCTTCCTCCGTCGCAAGGTGTCGACCAGAACGTGAGCCGTGCCTTCCTCCGTCTGAAGCGTGACGGTTGAAATTCGCTCATGTCGCGTCCGAAAAAACATCGACTGGCGCTCGATCATCTGACCGAACGTGCGGCTCGTAATAACACAATGGCACATCAAGCGAAATTCATCGGGATGCATCTGCGGCTTGCGATCGAGGCGACTGGAATGCCAGCCGATCGTCACGATGCATTCCCGGTAAATCGCAACAAGGTGGCGATGCTCAACCCTCGCCACCTTTCCGGATTCAAGATCCTTCAAAGTGTAGGGCGCACCTGCCTTCGTCAGAATATCCGCCGGCTCGCCGCCGATCCGTGAAATCTTATGCAGAAGGTTCAGCACATCGCTGGCTGTAGCCGCAACCGCATTCACCATGACACCGGTCCCCCTCCCCCCCAAAGCGACAGTGCGCCAGAGCAAATTACCATGTAATTTTGAATATAAAACCTGTTAACGCTCCAACCCAGCGAGACTATCCCTTGGGTGTGGGACACGTGCCGGCGACGCCTCTGTGGCAAAGGCCGGAAAAGGTGAGGAAGAAAATGACCGAACGGACAGCCGCCCCGGCTTCCAACTGGACGCCACCTCCAAGGCCTGACTGGCTCGCCAAGTTTCTCGAAGAGACGGCAGCTTGGAACATCGAAACTGTTGTGCCGCTTGATGCATCCGAGCTGATCGAGACTGCTCAGCGCAATACCGGACTTAAGGATTTCGGCGTCGATGATTGGCGCGAGCCGTTCGAAATATTGGTCCGTTCGCTTAACGAGGAGGCGGAGCTTCACTTGTTCGGCCGCCTGTGGACACGCCACGACCTTCTGCTGTTTTTGGAAAATCGCCTAAAGATCGAAGAGACATACAGGCTCCATCCGGAGATCGAGGATGAAGTCATCGACAGGCCCGTCTTCGTCACTGGCCTGCCCCGTTCCGGCACCTCGATCTTGTTCGAGTTGCTTGCCCAGGACCGCCAGTTTCTGGCCCCAGCAAACTGGGAGTTTGTCCTCCCCTGCCCTCCGCCCGAAGCTGCAACCTATAGAAACGATCCACGCATTCCGCAGGCGCATCACCTGATCACGCAGATGGGTCGGGTTGCGCCCACGTTCCAGGCGATGCACGAGATGGGCGCCTGGATTCCCAATGAGTGCGGCGTTGCCTTTCCGCTCAGCTTCCGGGCCCAGCATCTCGCAGGTGAGTTTCAGATCCCCAGCTACGC
>NZ_DATBUP010000246.1:0-7297 GCF_036515995.1 Pedomonas sp.
CCCACCTCCGCCGTCTCGCCGAAGGCATGGCCCGCATCCAGCGCCGCAATGTTGGCGTCCGCCAGCGCCGGGGTCTTCGCGAACTTGGCCCGCAGCCAGTCATGCAGCGGCTGGCGGTCGCGGTCGAACATCCACAGCGCCAGCCCCAGCGTCCACATGTTCTTGCAGCGCAGCGCCTCCTTCTTGCCGAGCCCGAAGGGGGCCACCGCATCCAGCGTCATCTGGCTGATGTTGAACGCCAGCACCTGAAAATCCGCCAGCGCGCCGCTTTCTATGGGATTTGCCTCATACCCCGCCTTCGCAAGATTGCGCGGCGTGAACTCGCCCACGTCCGCGATAATCACCCCGCCCCGGCGCACGGCGGCAAGGTTCACCTTCAACGCCGCCGGGTTCATCGCCACCAGCACGTCGATCTCGTCGCCCGAGGTCTCGATGTCCGCCGAGCCGAAATTGATCTGGAAGGAGGAAACCCCGAACGTCGTGCCCGTCGGCGCACGGATCTCGGCGGGAAAGTCCGGAAAAGTGGCAAGGTCGTTACCGCTGAGCGCGGTCGAGAGCGTGAACTGCCCGCCGGTCAGTTGCATCCCGTCGCCCGAATCCCCGGCGAAGCGCACCACCACCGATTGCTTCTGATCTTCCGAAACGCGCGACTTCAGGTCTTCAAAAGCCGTTGCCATATGCGCCTCATCTGCCCGCCCCGTTCATCCGAAGCGTTGCATTCAGGCCAGCATCGCGGCACTTTCGACAAAAAACGCGGCTCGCCCGCGATATCTGGCGGCTTACAACCCCGATGCCTCCGCACGCGGCGTCGGCATCGTCCGTTCCCAGACCTCGGCGGCAATGGCGATGGTTCGGGCATGCCGCCGGGCAATCACGCTTACGTCCGCCCCGTAGCCGCCACCCATCACGGTCACGAACGGCACTCCGCTTTCCAAACACTCTCGCGCAACGAACCTGTCGCGGGCTTCCAGCCCATCATCGCTCAGGGCCAGCCGACCGAGCCGGTCCTCCGCGTGCACGTCAACCCCGGCATTATAGAACACAAGCTGGGGCCGGTGCATCTCCAGAATGCGGGGCAGGCTCACCTCCAGCCGCTTCAGGTAGGTGGCGTCATCCGTGCCCACGTCCAGCCCGATGTCGAGGTCGCTGCGCGCCTTGCGCACCGGAAAGTTCGCCTCGCAGTGCATGGAGAAGGTGAACACCCGCGGCTCACTCTCAAACATCACCGCCGTTCCGTCCCCCTGATGCACGTCAAGGTCCACCACCAGAATACGCTCCACCGCGCCTTCCGCCAGCAACTGCCGCGCCGCGATGCCCACGTCATTCAGCACGCAATAGCCCGAGCCGAAACCGGGGTGCGCATGGTGGCTGCCGCCCGCCGTGTTGGACGCCGCCCCCACTTCCAGCGCCTTGCGTGCCGCCCCCAGTGTTCCTCCCGAGGCATGACGCGCACGCCGCAGCACCTGCCCCGTCACCGGAAAGCCGATGCGCCGCTCGATTGTCGGGTCCACCGCCAGCGCCAGCAGTTGCTCCACGTACAGCGCATCATGCGCACCGCGCATCGCCTCCGCCGCCACTTCGCTCGCGCTGCGGAAGACGGCATAGCCGTCGCTGCCCAGCAGCTTCAGCTCCTTCACCACCGCCTCGTACTTGGACATGGGGAACCGATGGCCCGTCGGCAGCGGCGCTACATAGTCAGGATGATGGAAAACCGGATACCGCGTCATCCCCGCAATATCGGAGGCCCGCCCCTGCCCGTCCAGCCCCCGTACCCGCAGGTTCAGCCGGGGTTTCCGGCGTTCTGCCGCCATGGGGCTTTGCGGGATTTGCAGGCGTCGCACCTCAAATCCGAACACCCTTGCCGAACCCCCTGCAAAAGCGCGCAAAACCGGCTAACACCGCTGCCATGAGTGAACCGTCTTCCCCGCCCGCACCCAAAACGCCGCGCCGCGCCATTCTGGCCATTGCCATTCCGGCGATGATCACGAATGCCGCCACCGGGCTCATCGGCCTCGTGGACACCTGGGTGATCGGACAGGCGGCCAGCGCCACCCTGCTGGCCGCCACCGGCATGGGCTCCACCGCCTTCACCACGCTCCTCACCCTGTTCAACGTGCTGCGCATGGGAACCACCGGCCTCACCGCCCGCGCCCACGGCGCAGACGATGTGCCGGAGCGCAGCGCCGTGCTGGCGCGGGGGCTGGCGGTGGCGGCCGGGCTCGGCCTCCTTCTGCTGTTGGCAACGCCGCTGGTGCTCGGCCCGCTGCTGAACAGCTTCGGCGCCAGCGCCGCCGTGCGGGAAGGCGCGCACACCTACCTGTCCATCCGCTGGTGGGCAGCCCCTGCCGTTTTGCTGAACATGGCGCTGGTCGGCTGGCTGCTCGGCCTGCAGCGGGCGCGCACCGTGCTCGCCATCGAGGTCGGCTACAACCTCACCAACGCCGCGCTCAGCATTGTGCTCGCCCTTGGCCTTGGCTGGGGCATCGCCGGAGTGGCCGCCGCCAGCCTGATCGCGGAGTTCGCCAAGCTCACCGCCGCCGTCCTGTGCGTGCGCCCCCATGCTCCACTGCGCCGCCTCGCCGCCATCCTGCGGCAGGGGGCAACGTGGCGCGGCCCGGCCATCGCCGCCCTGTTTGCCGTCAACCGCGACCTGCTGCTGCGCACGGCTCTTCTGATGGTCTGCATCTACGTCCTCACCCGCACCGGCGCGCGGCTGGGGCCGGTGCCGCTGGCGGCCAACACGGTCATCCTCCAGTTCTTCCTGCTCGCCTCGCTGGTGCTGGACGGGTTCGAGGCCGCCGCCCAGACGCTGGGCGGCGCGGCCGTCGGCGGGCGGGACGGACGCCGCTTCTCCGGTCTCGTGCGCGGCTGCTTTCAGGGGGCGTTCATCGCCAGCCTCGGCATTGCGCTAGTCTATACCTTCGGCGGCCCGGCCATCATCCGCGCCTTCGCCAAGGATGCCGCCACCGCCGCTTACGCCAACCAGCATCTGGTGTGGGGCGTCATCGCCCAGTTCTGCGGCTTCGCCAGCTTCGTGTTCGACGGCATCTACATCGGCGCGGGCTGGACCCGGCAGATGCTGCTCACCATGGCGGCCGGGGCATTGGCCTTTTTTACAGGCGTGCTAGCTTTGGTGCCATGGCTTGGCAACGACGGCCTGTGGCTGGCCTTCTGCCTGCTCATGACGGTGCGATGGCTTGGCCAGTGGGCCTTCTATCCGCGCCTGTACCGCCAAACCTTTGCTGTTTCTCACGGAGCCTGACCATGAAGATGCTTGAGGAAACCGAGGCCTTCCTGTCCCGCGTTCTGGTGCCCGGCGCGCCCAAGCCCACGAGCCTGCCCATCGAGCAGGCCCGCCGCATGGTCAACGGCGCTGTCGATCTGCTGGAGCGCCCGGCAACCGCCCTGCCCCGCATCGAGACCCTGACCATTCCCCGCCCCGGCGCTGGCTCCGAGGCCGAGGCGGAGACAGAAGCAGGCGGCGAGATCGAGGTGCGCCTCTACGATCCCCTGCTCACCGGGGCGGATGCGCCGGTTGTCCTGTTCCTGCACGGCGGCGGCTGGGTGTTCGGCAACCTCTCCACCCACAACAGCCTGTGCGCTGACATCGCGGACCGGCTCGGCCTGCGCGTGCTGGCGGTGGATTACCGGCTTGCGCCCGAGCATCCTTTCCCCGCCGGGCTGAAGGACTGCCTTGCCGCGGCCGAATGGCTCGCCTCCTCGCCAGAGGAACTGAACGGCCGCGTCACCGGCCTTATCCTTGCGGGAGACAGCGCGGGCGGCAATCTGGCCGCCGTCCTCTCCCAGCAGCTTGCGGGCAAGGGTGCCACGCCTCTGGCCGTGCCGGTGCTGGCCCAGCTGCTGCTCTACCCCGCCGTTGACATGATCGGCACCTACGCCTCGGCGGAGAGCTTCGCGCAAGGCTACATGCTGGATGAGGAAGACCTGATGTTCTTCACCCGCTCCTACCTGCCCAAGCGCGCCCTGCGGGCGGACCCGCGCGTTTCTCCCCTGCGGGCCGAGACGCTGGAGGGCCAGCCCCCGGCGGTCGTCGTCACCTGCGGGCTCGACCCGCTGCGGGATCAGGGCCGCGCCTACGCCGACCGGCTGGAGGAGGCGGGCGTGCACGTGCATTACGAGGAGATCGCCGGGCAGATCCACGGCTGCTTCAGCATGCGCAAGGCCCTGCCCTCGGCGCACGAGCGCCTGATCCGGTGTCTCGACATCCTGCGCGCGATGATCCACTAAGGCCGCAGAATCGTTTCTCCGTCAGGCTCCCCCCAACCATCATCGACAAGGGTTGCTTATGTCCGTCGATCCCACCACGCTTCCGTACCGTCCTTGTGTCGGCGTCACCCTGTTCAATCGGGACGGTCTGGTGTTTGTGGCCCGCCGCATCGACACCGAGATGGAAGCCTGGCAGATGCCCCAGGGCGGCATTGATGAGGGCGAGGACCCGGCCGTCACCGCCCTGCGCGAGCTTGAGGAAGAGATCGGCACCAACAAGGCCGAGATCATTGCGGAATCCTCAGGCTGGCTGACCTACGACTTGCCGCCCGAGCTGGTGGGCAAGGTGTGGAAGGGCCGGTATCGCGGCCAGACCCAGAAGTGGTTCGCCATGCGCTTCCTTGGCGAGGACAACGACATCAACCTGGAGACCGCCCACCCCGAGTTCTGCGCGTGGCGCTGGGAGCGGCTGGAGCGCCTGCCCAACCTCATCGTGCCCTTCAAGCGCAAGCTCTATCAGGACATCGTCAGCGAGTTCGCCCACCTCGCCAAACCCCAGCCCTGACAGCCGCGCCACGCTGACAGCCCCATAATCCTGACATCCTGAACGCCGTTCGGGCCGGGTTGCCATACCCGGCTGCTGCACGTGTGCGCCTGAAATCGGCCCGCTCGCCGAGCCCTCACGAATTCATCAAATATTATAGCTAGTCAAAAGCACGGAACGAATGCGGGCCAATGTCTATTTATTAATTCTGACATCATGATGTGCAGATACCGTTGATTTGAATCGAGGTGGCCCATGCTCACCCACCTTTTTCTGCTACGCGCTTCGCAAGTTATTGTTACGGTCGCAATTCTTGTTCTGCTGGCAACGCTGGCGTTATTCGGCTCCTGGGCGATCGAGCGCAGCCGTCTTCATTCCGTTGCCACCTCCATTGCCGCCCGGTCTGGACGGCTGGAAGACCAGCTCGCCCAGCTGACGGCGTGGGTGTATGCCAACAAGGGGTTCGAGAAGAACCCCAATTACTTCCTCTGGAAGCGGCTGGACGCAACGCCGATGCAGGTTCTGCAGCACGGCGGAGACTGTGAGGACAAGTCCAAGCTCCTCTCCACGCTGGTTCAGGAGCTGGGCGTTCCATCCACCATGGCCATGCTCTACCACTGCGAGGGAGACTGCCAGCCGGTGCATACCGTCACGCTGGCCAAGACGGAGAATGGCTGGACGCCCTTGGATGCTGTGTACAATATCACCTTCCGCAACCGGGACGGCAGCACCGTTCCGGTAGAGCAGATGATCCGCCAGCCGCACCTGCTGAATGCCCGCCTCGACCAGTTGGCCGCCCTGCGCGGCCCCACGGACAAGATCACCCGCTACAAGCGCCGCCTTGAGACCTATACCCACCTGACCACCGTCAACTGGGACAAGAACGCGCTCACCCGCTCGGTCGCTTCGGTCATCCGCTGGTTCGGCGGCGATCCGCGCCTGACGCCCCGCCCGCTGTTTCTTGACGACCCCAAGCAGTTCTTCTCGATCGTCGGCTTTATCCTCACGGTTGTGCTGTTGCTGCTTGCCTTCACGCTTGATCGGATCCGGCGGCGGCTGATCGCCCGCAGTCAGGCAGGGGACGGCCCGGCGGCGCTCCGGCCCGGCTACTCCGGCATCTCGGGCGGCTGAGCGCTTCCCTCAGCCTGACCGGGCCATGCTGGCGGACTTGGCCGAGATCACCCGCCACAGCAACTGGGAAGCCACGGTGTAGAGCCAGCCGCTGGACTTGAGGTCGGCAGCGCGCAGCACCATGCGCACGGCGTTCTCGATGTGCGGGCGGCGATAGAGCTGCAAGGCGCGGCGTTGATACTCCCGGCCGTAGTTCATCGCCTTGAAGTCGGCCTGACGGTCCCGCTGCAATACATTCGCGGCAAAGAAGGCGTAGCCCAGCTCCTCGTCCTCCGCCTCCTGCATCCGCCCGAAGGCGATCTTCAGCCGCGCCCAGGTGGAAAGCCGGGTACGCTGCTGGTAGCGCCGGAAGTGCCTGGCAAATAACTGGTAATGGAAGAACTCGTCAGAGGCGATGCGACCGGCCACCGCCTTCAGCACCGGTTCGTCCGCCCCGTCCCGAATGGCGGAATAGAAGGAGGACGTACCGGTCTCCACCACCTGCCGGGCGATCAGCTCGCCCGCGCGGGAGCCGCGTACCGAGGTGCTTGTCTCCAGATCCAGCGAATAACCGGCCCGGAAGTCGGCCAGCGCCTGCTCGAAGGAAAAGCCTGGATCAGCCAGTTCGGCCCAGCGCCCCAGCGCCGCGCCATGCTGTTTCTCCTCCACGCCCCACTGTTCCGCCGCTGCCACGAAGGCCGCGTCGTCATGGAAGACGTTGCGCAGGTAAACCACGTAATCGGCAGCATTGGCTTCCACCAGCGCCGCCGTCTTCACCACCGCCAGCAGGTCAGCATCCACCTTGGCAGCGTCGAAACGCTCCCACGCAATGTCATCAAGGGTCCAGTGGGCCATGGGTTTGCGCTCCGGCAGTGATGTGTGGGAAGCTGGGGCTCCTTTACGGGAACAGGACCCCAAAACGCAAACGGGGCGCAGTCCTTGCGAACCACGCCCCGTTGGAACTGTGTCGTCGTCGCTTAGTGGCTAACGACAGCCAGCTTGGCCTCAAGCACCGCAACCTGACGCAGCGCGGCAGCGCGTTCGGTATCGGTCTTGGCCAGGGTCACCTCTTCACGGGCAACCGCCAGCTGCTGAGCCAGGGCTTCCGGGTTCAGTTCGGCAACCGGAATTGCCTGCTGAGCCAGAATGGTGAGGCCCTTCTCGTTCACCTCGGCAAAGCCGCCATCGATGAACACGCGCTCCGGAGCCGCACCCGCATCGGCGTGGATTTCAATGACGCCGGGGCGGATGGTGGACATCAGCGGCGCGTGACCGGCCAGAACGCCGAAGTCGCCGCCTTCGCCCGGCACGACCACCATCTCGGCATCCGCCGAGTTGAGCAGCCGCTCGGGGCTCACCAGTTCAAAGTGCAGTTTGTCAGCCATGGGTCTCACCTAGAGCAGCTTTCAAGCAGGA
>NZ_DATBUP010000247.1:0-1535 GCF_036515995.1 Pedomonas sp.
CAGGGCGCGGAGCAGCTGCTGGGCAAGGGCGACATGCTCTACATGTCCGGCGGCAAGCAGATCATCCGCGTGCACGGCCCGTTCGTCTCCGAGGAGGAGGTGGAGCGTGTGGCCGACCACTGGCGCAGCCAGGGCATGCCGGATTACGTGGAAGCGGTGACCGAGGAGCCGGAGGAGAGCGAAGAGGGCTTCGGCGGCGGCGACTCCGACGATGGCGGCGAGGGCGACATCTACCGCCGCGCCGTGCAGATCGTTGCGGAATCGCAGAAGGCGTCCACCAGCTATCTTCAGCGGCAGCTGCGCATCGGCTACAACAGCGCCGCGCGTCTCATCGAGCAGATGGAGAAGGAGGGCCTTGTGGGCCAGCCCGACCATGTGGGACGGCGCGAAGTGTTCATCGACCGTGACGGAACGCGGCTTTAACCCCATATGGGGTTCAGGTTCAGCCGCAGTTCAGGCGGGCCCGGCCACTTGATGGTCAGTCTTGGAGATTACGCAATGCGTTTGTTGACCGCCCTGATGCTGAGTCTCGCCACGCCCGCCGCCATGGGCGCGGGGCTGATGGCAAGCCCGGCCGTGGCCCAGACGGCGAGCCCGGCGGCCAATGGCCTGGCGCAAGTGGAGAACCATCTGCGGCAGGTGAAGAGCCTGCAGGCCGATTTCACCCAGATTGCCGACACCGGCGCCGTGGCCAAGGGCAAGATGATCCTCGCCAAGCCGGGCCGGATCCGGTTCGACTTCGGCAAGGACTCGCCGCTGCTCATCGTCTCCAACGGCAGCGTGCTCTCGATGGTGGATTACGACGTCTCGCAGGTCACGCGCTGGCCGGTGAAGGAGACGCCGCTCGCGCTGCTGCTGGACGACAAGGTGTCACTGGCAGGCCGGGCCAAGCTGCTGCCGCAGAACGAGACCCCCGCGGGCTTCGTGGCCGTTGAGGGCCGCGACGCCAAGCACCCGGAATACGGCACCATCACGCTGTTCTTCCAGAAGACGCCCAAGGGCCCGGCGGGCCTGATGCTGATGGGCTGGCGGGTGCTGGACGGGCAGGGCCGCACCACCACGGTACAGCTTGAGAACCAGCGCCTGAACGAGAATGTCTCCTCTTCCGCCTTCCAGTTCCGGGATCCGCGCGGGCCGCGCACGCCGCGTCCGGGCCGCCTGTAACCGGGCGAGAACGGGCGTCAGGAGCCGGGGGCGAAAAGGTTGCTAATTGCGACCTTGCCCCTGGTCTCCGGAAAGCCTGTCAGCCCAGGATTTCTGCGCGTTTTGCGGAAAAATCCGCCCTGCGAACAGCGTTCACAGGCCGACGGAGACAAAGCGTGCAAGTTTGGCGTCTAGCTGCATTGACGGGAGCAGAAGTTACGTACTGCCCCGGTTGAAAACGGAATGCGCCAATCCTATTTCTGATGTGCAGCGGCAACTCCTACCGTCGGGATTTGCCCCCTGTTGCCCGACACAGCCGCTGCTTGCGTGACGAGCGCAGTCCGGACCCCGCCTCCTGCCCCCGAGGCGGGGTCCTTCTCGTTTTTGACAGG
>NZ_DATBUP010000248.1:0-5884 GCF_036515995.1 Pedomonas sp.
GCCCGCCAGGAAGCTGTACACCACCGGTACGATGAACAGGGTGAACAGCGTGCCGATGGTCATGCCGCTGGCGATGACGAGGCCGAGCGAGAAGCGGCTGACCGCGCCCGCGCCCGAGGCGAACAGCAGCGGCAGCACGCCTGCCACCATGGCGGCCGTGGTCATCAGGATCGGCCGCAGGCGGATGGTCGCGGACTTGATGATGGCCTCGGCCTTGCCGAGGTTCTCCCGAGCCTGCAACTCGTTGGCGAATGACACCATGAGGATGCCGTGCTTGGAGATGAGGCCCGCCAGCGTCAGCAGGCCGATCTGGGTGTAGATGTTGATGGTGAAGCCCTGCGGTTGCGTCGGCAGGATGCTGCCCACGTTGAACACGAACAGCGCGCCGCACAGCGACATCGGCACCGACACCAGAATGATGAGCGGATCGCGGAAGCTTTCGTACTGAGCTGCCAGCACCAGGAAGATGATGATCAGCGCGAAGCCGAAGGTGACTGCAAGCGTTGAGCCCTCCTGCTTCAGCTGGCGGCTTTCGCCGGCGTAGTCATAGCTGACGCCTGCGGGCAGGATGCGGTCCGCCGTGTTCTCCAGGAACTCCAGCGCCTCGCCCACCGTGCGGCCCGGGAAGGGCACGCCCGAAAGCGTGGCGCTGTTCTGCTGCTGGAAGGCCGTGAGTGAGTTCGGCTGCACCGAGTAGCTCACCGTCACGAAGGTGGACAGCGGCACCAGATCGCCATTGGCCGCCCGCACGTAGTAGTTGCCGAGCAGCTGATCGTTCAGGCGGAAGCTGCGCGGCACCTGGGGCACCACGCGGTAGCTGCGGCCTTCCAGATCGAACAGGTTGACGTAGTTGCCGCCCAGCAGGGTGGAGAGCGTGTTGCCGATATCGGCCATGCTCACGCCCATCTGGGTGGCCTTCTCGCGGTTGATGCGCACGTCGGCCTGCGGCTTGTCGAACGCCAGCGATACGTCGGTAAAGATGAACAGGCCGCTCTTGTCGGCTTCGGCCTTCAACTGCTCCATCAGCGGCGCGAGCTCCTTGTGGTCCTTGAGCGTCTGCACCACGAACTGCACCGGCATGCCGCCGCCCGGCGTCGGCAATGACGGCACGTTGAAGATGGAAGCCTGCACGCCGGTGAACTTGTTGAGGTCGTTCTGCACCAGCGGCTGAAGCTCGTGCGGGCCCCGCTCACGCTGCTGCCACGGCGTCAGCAGATAGCCGCCGAAGCCCTGCGCACCGCCGATGCCGTTGATGAGGAACGAGGAGTGGTATTCGGGGTACTCCTTGAACACCTCGTGGAAGCGGTCGATGTAGGCGTCCATGTAATCCAGCGTCACCGATTCCGGCGCGCGCCAGTTCATGAACATCAGGCCCTGATCCTCGGGCGGCGCCAGTTCCTTGCGGGTGGCGTCGTAGAACATGACACAGCCCGCCAGAACCACCGCGCCGAAGGTAAGGATGGTCTTGCGCGAACCCAGCGCCTGCTTGAGCTTGCCGGCGTACCAGTGATCGAGCGCAACGAAGCGGCGATCGAGCCAGCGGGCGAAACGGGACTGGCTATGCGGCTTGAGGATGCGCGAGGCCATCATCGGCGAGAGGGTCAGCGCCACCACGCCCGAGATGACGACTGCTGCCGCCAGCGTGAAGGCGAACTCCCTGAACAGAATGCCGGTCAGGCCCGAGACGAAGCCGATGGGCGCATAGACCGCCGCCAGCGTGATGGTCATGCCGATGACGGGCAGGGCGATTTCCCGCGCACCGATCAGGGCGGCCTCCATCGGCGGCGTGCCTTCCTCGATGTGACGCGTGACGTTCTCCACCACCACGATGGCGTCGTCCACCACCAGGCCGATGGCCAGCACCAGCGCGAGCAGGGTCAGCAGGTTGATGGAGTAGCCCAGCACCTGCAGCAGGAACAGCACGCCGATGAGCGACAGCGGAATGGTGACGATGGGAATGAGCGTCGAGCGTACGTTGCCGAGGAATAGGAACACCACCACGATCACGATGAGCGAGGCTTCGAGCACCGTCTTGACCACCTCGTCGATGGACTCGGAGATGTACTCGGTGGTGTCGTAGTCCACGACCATGTTGACGCCCGGCGGCAGGTCGGGCCGCAGTTCGTCCAGCTTGTCGCGCACCTGCGGAATGACCGTCAGCGGGTTGGCGGCCGGTGCCACGGAGACGGCGATATAGATTGCCTTCTGGCCCGCGGCATAGGTGGTGTAGTCGTAACTCTCCGCGCCGAGTTCCAGATCCGCCACGTCAGACAGGCGCACCAGCGTGCCGCCGCGGCTGGCGATGGTCAGGTTGCGGAATTCCTCTTCGCTGGAAAGGTCGGTCTTGGCATCCACCGTGGCCTTCACATAGAGCCCGCGCAGTTCGCCCGGTGCGGCTGTGAAGTTGTTGTTCTGAAGGGCCGTGCGCACTTCGGTGGCGGTGACGCCCAGTGCGGCCATGCGGTCCGGCTTGAGCCACACGCGCATGGCGAAGGTCTGTGCGCCCAGGATCTCTGCCTGTGCCACACCGTCAACGGTCTGCAGTGCCGGCTGCACCACGCGCACCAGGTAGTCCGTGATCTGCGCCCGGTTCACGTTCTCGCTGTAGAACGAAACGTAAAGCGAAGCGAAACCTGCGCTGGATTCGCGCGTCACCACCGGGTCGAACGCCTCGCGCGGCAGCTCGGCGCGGATGCGGTTCACCTTGGTGATGGCATCAGACAGCGCGCGGTCGGCATCGGCCCCCAGGTGCAGCTGGAGCATAACCTCGCTCGACCCTTGCGTGCTGGTGGACGAGATGGTGTCCACGCCCTCCGTGCCGGAGACGGCCTGCTGGATCTTGGTGGTGATGAAGCTGCGCACGACGTCAGGGCTGGCGCCCGGATAGCTGGTGCGAATGCTGATCTGCGAGTTTTCGATGAAGGGGAACTCGCGCACGCTAAGCGAGGTCAGCGCCTGAATTCCCAGAAGCAGGATCAGGAGGCTGACGACCATCGCCAGAACGGGCCGTTTAATGAAAATGTCGGTGAATGTCACACCAACCTCCACTTACACACGCGCGGGGGCGCTGACTGTGTTTTCCATCCTACAAGGACGGACATGAACGTTTTTCAAGCCGGCGATGCGGCCGAACCCTTGCGGGAAGGGGCCGCCCCGGCTCAGTGCCTCGGCAGCGGAGCGTTGCCGGCGTCGAGCGGGATGCTGTTGTTCACCACCGCCTTGCCGCCATCGCTCAGTTTCAGCTGTCCGGCGATCACCACCAGTTCGCCATCCTTCAGGCCGTCCAGAATCGCGGCGCGGCCGTCCTGCGTCTCGCCGGTTTTCACCGAGCGACGTTCCGCCACATACACCGTCTGGTTCTGCTCATGCGCCTTTCCGGCCTCGGCATCAGTGCTGGCATTGGCGCCGCCCTGGGCCGTTGCCGCCTTCGGGGCGGGCTTCAGGACGTAGATCGAATCGCCATACAGCGAGTAGCTGACGGCGGTCGCCGGGATGGCGACGACCTGAACCGATTCGCGCCCGAGCACGGTCACGTTGGCAAACGCACCCGGCGTCAGCAGGCCATCCGGGTTCGGCAGGGTGGCCTGCACCGTCACGTTGCGGGTCCCCTCATCAACCTTGGCGTCAATGGACGTGATCTTGCCCTCGAAGCGCCGGCCGGGAGCAGAGTCCACGCTGACAAGCAGGTTCTGACCGGTCTGGATGCGGGAAATGGCCTGCTCCGGCACCGGGAAGGTGGCGTAGATGGGGTCGACGGCTTGCAGGGTTACGACTGCATCCCCGCGGGCAAGGTACTGACCCAGATTGATCTGGCGAATACCGAGGCGGCCGCTGAACGGCGCGCGGATGGCTTTCTTGTCCAGGCTGGCACGGGCGCGCGCCAGCTGGGCCTGCGCCTGATCGCGGGCTGCCACGGCCCGGTCGAGCGCCGCGCGGGAGGCATACTGGGTTTCCACCAGCTTGGCCGTGCGCTCATAATCCTTCTGCGCATTGGCGAGCGTCGCCTGATACAGCGCCACGTCCGCCGCTTCGGTTTCCGTATCCAGCCGCACGAGAACCTGGCCTTTTTTCACCATCTGACCGGACTCGAACAGGATCTCCCGCACCACGCCATCCTGTTCGGCAGCCACGTCCACGCCGTTCACGGCCTGAATCGAGCCAACGGCGGTCAGGGAATCGCTGCGCGTTTCCAGTCGGGCCGTCTCGGCGGAGACGGCCACCGGCGGCGGCTCGGCGCCGAGAATGAATTTTTTCAGCAGCATCGGCTGGAGGACGTAATTGTACAGGCCGAGCAGGCCGAAGACCACGACCAGTGCGACAAGCCCAATGGAGGATTTCCGGAGGCGCATAGCGGAGGACACCAACTTGCAAGTGATACGGGGGTGACGCGCGACCTTGTGCACGCCGCTAGCCAATAGTCCGAACGGGCTAGGCTTTCAACAGGCCCTATACAGAAGGGCAGGTACGCAACATTACGGCCCGACGGGGATGGCTATATTAGTGACAATTGGCAAGAGAGATTTCGCTTGCCACGGTGCCGCAGCGATTCTATAGCACCCCCCTCTGATGCGCCTTAAGCACAGAGCCTGTGGGGATAGGAGTGTAGCTCAGTTGGTAGAGCATCGGTCTCCAAAACCGAGGGCCGGGGGTTCGAGTCCCTCCACTCCTGCCACTGCTTCGGCAGCTACTTCACGGGCTTGGCTTATGATTGCGTCAGAGAGGTGGAAGCTGAAAACGGTCTGACCGCCACCAACAAGGTGTGCTGTTGGACTGTTTTGTTTTGTCCGGATCAACGCGAGCTGATTCGGACTTGAGCGAACGGAGAGAAGAACGATGGCGAAGACCAGCCCAGGCGAATTCGTCCGGCAGGTTCGCCAGGAAACGCGCAAGGTCAGCTGGCCGACGCGGCGGGAGACGATGATTACAACCGTCATGGTCTTCATCCTGACGGCTATTCTTTCCGTCTTTTTCCTGGGCGTTGACTGGGTTCTTGCCTCCATCGTGCAGCTTTTGCTGAGCCTTGGCCAGTAAGGCCGGGTCTGGTTCGGAACGACGTCAGGGCAAAGAAGACCAAGGGTCGAAATGACAGCGCGCTGGTACATCATTCACGCCTACTCGGGCTTCGAGAACAAGGTTCGCGATCAGATCAAGGCGGAGGCCGAGCGCCTTGGCCTGACTGACTTCATTCCGGAGGTCGAAGTTCCGACCGAAAAGGTGACCGAGGTCCGCCGGAACAAGAAGGTCGTAACCGATCGCACCTCCTTCCCCGGCTACGTGCTCGCGAAGATGGATATGAACGACGAGGTGTATCACCTCGTTCGCAACACGCCGAAGGTGACCGGGTTCCTCGGTCCGAAGGGCAAGCCGCAGGCCATTACCGAGGCCGAGGCCGGACGCATCCTGAACATGCAGAGCGAAGCCGCCGCCCCCAAGGCGAAGGCCCGCGCGGAGTTCGAGATCGGCGATTCGGTTCGCGTGCTGGATGGCCCGTTTGCTTCCTTCAACGGCCTTGTGGAAGAGATCGACTACGATCGTGCCCGCGTGAAGGTGTCGGTGTCGATCTTCGGTCGCGCCACTCCGGTGGAGCTGGACTTCGAACAGGTCGAGCGCGTCAAGTAAGCGCAACGGTTTTCAGCCGGAACCAGCCTGCCCCGGTTCCGGCTTTCCGCATCAGGGTAACCTGACGCGGCCCAGGGGCTGGGCCTTCTCCGGGCGCGGTTGACCGGGGCTGGCAGCGTGGGAGGCAGTGCCATCTGCCGAGAACCACGACAACCGCAGCCACCGGCGGGGTTTTCTGCCGGGTGCAATGGAAGGTTGGATCAATGGCCAAGAAAATTACCGGCTATATCAAGCTGCAGGTGCCGGCCGGCATCGCCAATCCGTC